>ONTY01000216.1 GCA_900320815.1 uncultured Pseudomonadota bacterium | reverse complement strand
TCACCCTGGCGGATTTCCAGCAGCATTTGGGCGCGGTGCGCGCACGCATCGCGGCAGCGTGTGCCAGAGTGGGGCGCGAGGCAGCCAGTGTGCGGCTGCTGCCGGTGAGCAAGACGCAGCCGCCGGAGCGCATCCGGCTGGCGTATGTGGCGGGCTGCCGCGAGTTTGGCGAGAACAAACCGCAGGAGGCGCACCGCAAGTGGCAAGAGTTGCAGGGCGAGTTGCCGCAGGCGCGCTGGTGCGTCATCGGCCACCTGCAGACGAACAAGGCGCGCCTTGTGGCGCAGTGCGCGAGCGAGTTTCAGGCGCTCGACAGCCTGCGCGTGGCCGAAGCGCTGGAGCGGCGCTTGCAAGCTGAGGGGCGCGCGCTGGACGTGCTGGTGCAGGTCAACACCTCGGGCGAGGCGAGCAAATACGGCCTGCCGCCGCAGGACGTGCCCGCCTTTGTGCGCGCGCTGCCCGCGTTTGGCGCCTTGCGCGTGCGCGGGCTGATGACGCTGGCCATGTTCACGCAAGACGCCGCGCGCGTGCGCGCGTGCTTTGTGCGGCTGCGCGGGCTGCGGGACGAGTTGCGCCAGAGCGCACCGGCGGGTATGAGCTTTGATGAACTCTCCATGGGCATGTCGGGCGACTACGAAATCGCCATAGAAGAGGGCGCCACCACGGTGCGCGTGGGGCAGGCGATTTTTGGCGCACGGGCGCTGCCCGATAGCCACTACTGGCCGGAAACCGCGCCGAAAAACGGGGCAGGGCAGGGCGCCGCGTAGCATCAGCAGCTTTTTTCCAGAACACCACGAGGAACCCCCAAATGACAGCCCAATTGATCGATGGCAAGGCACTTGCCGCCCAAGTGCAAGCCGAGGCCGCGCAGCGCAGCGTGGCACTGCGTGCCGATGGCATTGAGCCGCACCTGACCGTGATACTGGTGGGCGATGACCCTGCCAGCCAGGTGTATGTGCGCAGCAAAGTTCAGGACAGCCAGAAAACCGGCCTCAAAGCCACGCTGGAACGCTACCCCGCCGACATGCCGCAAGAGCAGCTTCTGCGCCGCATCGCCGCGCTCAACGCGGATGGTGGCGTGCACGGCATCCTGGTGCAGCTTCCGCTGCCCGCGCACATGCACGCGCAGCGCGTGCTGGAGGCCATCGCCCCGCACAAGGACGTGGACGGCTTTCACGCCATGAACGCTGGCGCTCTCGTCACCGGCCAGCCCGGCTTTCGCCCCTGCACCCCAAGCGGCTGCATGAAGATGCTGCAGAGCATCGGCATGGGCAACCTGCGCGGCAAAAACGCCGTCGTCATCGGGCGCAGCAACATCGTCGGCAAGCCCATGGCGCTCATGCTGCTGGCCGCCGACGCCACCGTGAGCATCTGCCACAGCGGCACCAAAGACCTCGCTGCCTACACGCGCGCAGCGGACGTCGTCGTGGCCGCCGTCGGGCGCCGCAACCTGCTGCGTGCCGACATGGTCAAGCCCGGCGCCGTGGTCATTGACGTGGGCATGAACCGCAATGACGAAGGCAAGCTCTGCGGCGACGTGGACTTTGACGCCGTGCGCGAAGTTGCCGGCTGGATTACCCCTGTGCCCGGCGGCGTTGGCCCCATGACGCGCGCCATGCTGCTCGTCAACACGCTGGAGGCGGCGGAAAAGGCGGCAGAGCGCGCCTGAATGCCATGCTGCAGCTTCCCCCGACTGACCCGAACGAGCACAGCAGGCGCTACTCCGGAAACAATGTGGTCTGGTTTGCCATCATGTTTCTTGGCATGCTGGCGCTGAACCGCTGCGACTGGGATCCCTCGCCTGAAATGCTGCGGTTGGGGCGCTCGGAGATGGTGCATCAAGCTGGGAGGCGGCGGGGAGGGTGCTTCACTGGGAATGTCAAGAAATTTCTGGATGCCGGCGTGGATGTCAACGTGCGCGACAGAGACGGGCGCACGGCGCTGCATAGCGCTGTAGTCGAGGGATGCACCGATACGGTGCGCCTGCTGCTGGAGCGCGGCGCGCATACTGACATTGCTGACGGCTGCACGGCACTGATGCTTGCCGAGCGTCTCGGGCATACAGAAATAGCCCAGATGCTGCGCGCCGCTGGCGCCAGCAATTCGTGCGCAGCACGTGGCGCCGGCGCTTGAAACGCTGCTGAAAGAGGGCGAGGCGCTGGAGCGTTTGCGCAATGGCACGCCCTCTTTTTCCTGCTCCCCCTTGTCTGTGCGTCACAGCGCGCTCTTGACTCCATGTGCTTGCTGGGACGCTTTTTTCAGCACAGTTGATGGGTATATTGCTGTTGCCCGCATGATATGCGGGCAGACGCAGATTAATTGATGGTGTATCTAGGCGGGTGTTTATCTATGCTCCCGCCTACGCCGCAGGCGCCGTGGCGGCGACGGAACTCCGAGGGCTGGAGCGCGCCAGGGTCGGCAAAGATGCCGCGCCGCGCACGTCGGGCGGCGGTTTGCTCACGGGCGTAGCCGCTGCGCCGCCCGCGTCCGTAGTTCCATGCCCAGCCCTCTTCCACCATGCGGCGCCCTACGTCCAGCCCGTCGCCTGCGCGCTGCACCTGGGCGACGATGCGGCGGTAGCGGTCGCGGGCGCGTTGGCGCACCTGCAGGCGCTGCCCACGCACCAGTTGCCACAGCGCACGCTGCGCCTGTGCGCCGCCGTGCTGGCAGCTTTCGGGCGCGTCGATGCCTTGCAGGCGCAGCTTCACGCGCTTGCCGCTGTCCTCGCGCTGCACCCAGAGCGTGTCGCCATCGACCACGCGCTCTGCGCGCGCCATCCATACCGGCTGCGCAGCGTGCGCGGGCAGCGCCACCCATGCCGCCAGTAGTGCTGTGAGCACTTTGGTTATGAGCGAAGGCATTTCTTTGACACCCCACTACGGCTGCGCCGCATTGCGGCTTGCCAGCCCCCAGCGCGCCAGCGCCTCGTCATCGGCACTCTTGGCCGCGACCCAGCGCGCACTGCCGTCAGCGGCAAACTCTTTTTTCCAAAAGGGCGCCTGCGTTTTCAGCGCATCCATGATGAACTCGCACGCCTCAAACGCCGCCCGCCGGTGCGCCGCAGCTGTGGCCGCCAGCACGATGCGCTCGCCCACTGCCAGGCGCCCGACGCGGTGCACCACGCGCGCACCCAGGATGCCAAAGCGCACCGCTGCCGCCTGCATCATGGTGGCAATCGCACGCTCCGTCATGCCCGGGTAGTGCTCGAGCGCCATGTCCGCCACGCTGCTGGCGCCATCGGCTGCGCCGCGCACCGTGCCCACAAACGAGCACACCGCCCCCACACCGCTGCTGTCCACCGCCGCTTGCAGCGCGGCCAGCTCGGTGCTTACATCAAAATCCGCCCGCTGAATGCGGACGCTCATGCTGCTCTTTGACATAAACCAGATTCTGTGCTTGCCTGCCCGCGCCTGTAAACACCCGGTGCGGGCAATACGTCAGGCTGCTGCATAGAATGCCGCCCGCGCCGGGCGCACGCCCAGAAGCCGCACTCCGGCATATCCCCCTCCCACATGAGAGAGCAAAGCATATGACTCCCAAGGAACTGATTGAGAAATTCGGACCACGAGAATCCATGGAATACGACGTGGTGATTGTTGGCGCCGGTCCTGCCGGCTTGTCGGCTGCCATTCGCCTGAAACAACTGGCGGCGGAAAAAGACAAGGAAATTTCC
>ONTY01000170.1 GCA_900320815.1 uncultured Pseudomonadota bacterium | reverse complement strand
CTTCATCCATGCCTTTGAAACGTTGGCTGCTGCGCACACGCTCGCTGGTGCGGATGTTGACGACGGCAGGGCCGACTTGCTCGACAAGCGCCGTGAAGTCAGGCAAGGCGCGTGCGGCGGCGGGGACTGGTGTAGCTGGTGCTTCCACGGGCGCAGGCATTGGGGCGGATTCCTGTGCAGCGACGGGCATCAGGCTGGCGCTGGCGGCCAGCGCGAGGGCGCTCAGGAGTGTGTGAAGTGGTGTGTGTGTCATGGTGTGAGTGAGTCTTTGTGGTATCAAAAAAATAGCATGGTGCCGGCATATCTTGCAGGCAATGATGTGTTTTTATGCTTGGATTTAGCGCACACGCTCCAGGCTCTGCATCAGCGCCTGGAGCGTGTGCGGGGGCGCTTCACCGACAGCGGTAACGCGCCAAGCGTGTCCAGCCGCGTCTTGCACGCTGCCGGAGAGCGCGTGCGTAGCGCCGTGGCTGGATGCGCCCACTGCGGCGGTGCGCGGCTGCCCATCAGGTGGTTCGATGAACAGCGACACCGTTGCCAGGCCGTCCGAAACAATCCATTGCGCCATTGCTGCCGCATGTGAGTGTGGGCGCACATAAAAGTTCAATGGCACAAAGCCGGGCACTTGCTGGTGCAGCCGCCAGCCTTCGGTCAGCGCGTCGACGCTTTGGCGCGGCGTGCGCTCCACCTGCCAGCCTTCTGTGCCCTTCATGGCACGCAGCATCTCGGCGGCTGTTGCGGGTGCGGCCAGTTGCAGTTCGGAAAAGCCACCTTGTTCGAGCACGCGACCTTGGGCGTCCAGCGTTTGCGCTTGGATGATGAGGCCGGTGTGCCGCTCGCTCCAAATGCGGTAGCCGTAGCGCCAGGCGTCGCGTGGGCGCAGCCACAGCACGTCGGCCTCAAAGCCTGCGACGCGCTGCGGCGCTTCAAGCTGCGCTTCGTAATAGTCATCGGGTGCCGTGCCGCTGCCTGCCAGGGTGGGCAGGCGGGCGGGGAAGGGCAGGTGTGTTTCCCGCTCTTGCAGGCGCACCAGGCGTTTGCCCGGCCAGAACACTGCGACGCGTTGCCCGTGGCGGTACGTCAGGCGCGGCGCGCCTGTGAGTGCTTCGGCACGCTCTACCGGCAGCCCACCCTCGCACACGTGCCAGATGCGCGCGCTGGACATGCCGCCTGCCGCGCTGGAGACGACGAATATCCCGGCATACGCCGGCACATCTTGCGCTTGCTGTAGCCGAGTCAGCCATTGCGCCACGCTGCGCTGTGGCGGTGGTGCTTCATGTGCGTCAGCAGCAAATGCCGCGCAAGCTGCAGCGGCGCAACACGTCAGCGCCAGGGTGCGGAGCGCACCGCTCATCGTGCATCTCCTTCAAACGTGGCGTTGCGCAAAAAGCCGGAAGCGGCGCCCAGCCCGGAGGCACCAGCCGCTTGCCGGTGTGCGGCCAGCAGATTGTCCAGGTACGGGTCGCGCAGCATTGCGCCTGCAATGACTGGCGCCTGCTCTGCGGATGCGGGAAGGGCGGCGGAGAGTACGGGGGTGGTGTTTTGCAGGGGGGCAGCGGGCTGCGGTGCAGGCTGGCGCTGCGCTATCTGGGCGCCTGGGTGTGCGCCGGGGGTGGCTACTTCCCAAGCGATGAGTGCCACAGCCGCCAGCGAGGCGGCAGCGAGCAGCACACGCCAGCTGAAGGCGCTGTTGTTGGCGGCCGTGTGCGCTGCAGTCAGCACGGTTTCCAGTGACGGCGCAGCAGCGGGGCGGGGTGGGGCGTCTTCTTGCATCAGGCGCTCGCGCAAATGCACGAGGAAAGCGGCGTCGCCCGTGCACGCGGCCAATTCTGGCGTGCGCAACACGTCGCCGATGAGGTGATAGAGGTGCCAGCATTCGCAAAGCTGCCCGCTTTCTCCTTCATCCCAAGTGGGCACAGCCTCAGCCTGTCCATCCATAAAGGCGGAGAGGAGTTTGCGTTGCTGTGCATCCAGCGGCATGTGTTCGTTCATGGTGTATCTCCCGCTGCGGCGCATTTGCACTCACCAGCGTTTGCCGCCCGGCAGGCTGAGCATGGGACGGATGCGTTTTGAGATGGCTTCGCGTGCACGAAAAATCCGCGATCGCACCGTTCCGATGGGGCAATTCATGGCAAGGGCAATGTCGTCGTAGCTCAATCCTTCAATTTCACGCAGCGTGATGGCGCAGCGCAAATCTTCGGGCAACGCCTGCAAAGCGTCTTGGATAGCGGCGGCAATCTCGCGCGCTGCCAGATCGCTCTCCGGCGTGGATGCAGCGATGGATTCGCGTTCTACGGGAGAAGTTCCCGACTCGTCTTCATCTTCTGTGCGCAGCGCCGCTTCGCTGACGATGGGTGAGCGGCGACGCTGCATCAGCGCCTGTTTGGCGGTGTTGACGGCGATGCGCTGCAGCCAGGTGGAAAACTGCGCATCACCCCGGAACTGATGCAGTGCGCGCCAAGCGCGAATAAAGGTTTCTTGCGCTACGTCTTGCGCCAGCGCGTCGTCGCGCACCATGTGCGCCGCCAGCCGCGTGATGCGACGCTGGTACTTGATGACCAGTAGTTCGTAGGCACGCTGCTCGCCAGCGACGGCGTGGGCAACGAGTTGTGCATCGCTGTTTTCTTCGCTCACGGTGCAGCTTCCTCTGGGAGTAGTGCGCGCGGGTTGTCGACGCCAAAGTAGACGGCGCAGCGCAGCGCGTGCCAGTGCTGCGGCGCAGTGGCGGCGTCCAGCCACAGCCAGAGGCCGCGCCATGCACTGCCGCGCACGAGGTAGTGCACAAGCAGGCAGTGTTGGGTGTCTAGTGCCACAAACAGCGCGCCAAGCTCTATGCCGTCAGGGGCGCTCGGCGTATGCAGGCGCCACACTTGCCCATCCCAGTGCAACTCGCGCTGCCGTTGTGCACGCCAGAAGCGATGGAGCAGCGCACACACAAGGGCAGCGACCAGACACTGCATGGCGATGGCAGCAAGGGAGGGGTGTCGGCTCAAAGCAGCGAACAGCAGCGGTGTCAGGAGTTGAAGAGCAGCAAACACCACAAGGAGCCGCGCCAAGAGGCGTGAAGGCGCAACGGGATAACGGACAGCGGGCGCAGAGCCACGCATGGGGGAAAGGAGAGGAGAGTGAGGGCACGCGTTGTTACGTGCCCTCAAAAATTAGATGCGCTTGAACACCAGTGAGCCGTTGGTGCCGCCGAAGCCGTAGTTGTTCTTCATGGCGTAGTCAAAGCTCAGGTCCAGCGCGAGAATGGTGAACACACTTTCCACGCCGCCGGCGCCGCCGAGCAGGTGCCCGGTCATGGACTTGGTGGAGCTGATGACCACGTTACGCGCGTGCTCGCCAAAGGCGGCCTTGATGGCCTTGGTTTCGTTGATGTCGCCCAGAGGCGTTGAGGTGCCGTGCGCGTTCACATAGCCGATCTGCTCGGCATTGATGCCGGCGTTGCGCAGCGCAGACTGCATGGCGCGGCGCGGGCCGTCCATGGTGGGCGCCGTCATGTGGCCAGCGTCGGCGCTCATGCCAAAGCCGGCAAGTTCGGCGTAGATGCGCGCGCCGCGTTTGCGCGCGTGTTCGTATTCTTCCAGCACGACGATGCCAGCACCTTCGCCCAGCACAAAGCCGTCGCGATCCTTGTCCCACGGGCGCGAGGCGGCCTGCGGGTCGTCGTTGCGCGTGGACAGCGCGTGCATGGCGGCAAAGCCACCGATGCCAAGCGGACACACGGTGGCTTCCGCACCGCCGGCAATCATTACGTCAGCGTCGCCGTATTCAATGATGCGACCCGCTTCGCCGACGCAGTGCAGTCCGGTGGAGCACGCCGTGACGATGGACAGGTTGGGGCCACGGAAGCCGAATTTCATGGAAACATGCCCTGCCACCATGTTGATGATGGAAGCGGGCACGAAGAATGGAGAGATGCGGCGCGGGCCACGCTCGACCCAGGCAGCGTGCGTGTTTTCAATCATCGGCAGCCCGCCGATACCGGAGCCGATGACGCAGCCAATGCGCTCGGAGGCTTCTTCGCCAAGAGCCTCGCCCGTGGGCAGGCCGGCGTCGCGCACTGCCTCAAGCGCGGCCACAAGCGCGTAGTGCACGAAGGTGTCCATCGTGCGTGCTTCCTTGGTTGAGAGGCACGGCGAGATGTCCAAGTTCTTCACCTCGCCGGCAATGCGGCAGGCGAAGGCGCTGGCGTCAAAGTGCGTGATGAGGCCGATGCCCGAGCGCCCGGCCAGCGCGTAGGCCCAGCTTTCAGGCACGCTGTTGCCCAAGGGGCTCACACACCCCAGGCCTGTGACGACGACACGCCGCCGGTTGCTGCTCATCGTGATGTGCTCCAGGGATGCGCCCGGTTACGCGCTAAATGCGCTACCGGGCTGGCGGGGAAAGGGGGAAAAGTACCAAGGGGAAGACGGTCAGGACTGTTTTTTGTGTGCGTAGTCAATGGCGGCTTGCACGGTGGTGATTTTTTCGGCGTCTTCATCGGGGATTTCAATGCCGAATTCATCTTCCAGCGCCATCACCAGTTCCACGGTGTCAAGCGAATCGGCGCCAAGGTCTGCCACGAAGGCTTTTTCATTGGTGACTTGCGCCTCATCCACGCCGAGTTGTTCGGCAATGATTTTTTTGACACGTGCTTCGATATCGCTCATGGGTTCACTCTCGGGGAGGTTTGAGAAAGGGGTTGATTCTAACTGCGGTGCACACTGCGGGTGACGGTTATGCCATGTACATGCCGCCATTCACATGTAGTTGTTCGCCGGTGATGTAGCCAGCTTCGGGGCTGGCGAGGAACGCTACGGCGGCGGCAATGTCTTCGGGCTTGCCCAGGCTGCCCAGTGGAATCTGGCTGGCCAGCGCCTGGCGCTGTGCTTCGGGCAGGGCGGCGGTCATGTCGGTTTCAATGAAGCCGGGGGCGATGCAGTTGACCGTGATGCCACGGCTGCCTACTTCGCGCGCCAGCGCGCGGCTCATGCCGGCCAGCCCGGCCTTGGCGGCGGCGTAGTTCGCCTGCCCGGGGTTGCCGGAAGCGCCCACGACGCTGCTGATGCTGATGATGCGCCCGTAGCGCTGCTTCATCATGGGGCGGATGGCGGCGCGCGCCAGCCGCCAGGCGGCCTTGAGGTTGGTGTCCAGCACGGCGTCCCACTCGTCGTCTTTCATGCGCATGGCGAGGTTGTCGCGCGTGATGCCGGCGTTGTTGACCAGCACGTGCAGCGCGCCGTTTTCCTTGACGATGCCGGCCATCAGCGCTTCGCTGGCTGCGGCGTCGCACACGTCGAGCACCACGCCCCGGCAGCCTTCAAAGGCGGCGAGTGCGGCGCTGATTTTTTCCGCGCCGGCGGCGCTGGTGGCGGTGCCGGTGACTTTCATGCCGCGCGCAGCAAGTGCTTGCGCGATGGCGGCGCCGATGCCGCGCGTGGCGCCAGTGACGAGCGCCGTCTGGCCGTTCATGGTGGTGGTGTCGCTCATGGGTTGCTCCTCGTGTCGTGTTTCAGGCGGTCAGGGTTTGCGTTTCCGCCAGCGTTGCCGGGTCAAAGATGGCGGCGGCGCCCGCCTGCGGATCAATGCGGCGCGTCATGCCGAGCAGCGCCTTGCCCGGGCCGCATTCAATGATGGCCTGCGCGCCCATGGTGCGAATTTTCTGGATGCACTCCACCCAGCGCACGGGGTGGAATGCCTGGCGGTAGAGCGCGTCGCGGATGCGCTCCGGCTCGCCTTCCACGGCCACATCCACGTTGTTGACCACGGGAATCTGCGGCGCGGCGAGCGCGACATCGGCCAGCGCCGCTTTCAACTTTTCAGCCGCCGGCTGCATCAGGCTGGAATGGAAGGGCGCGGAGACAGGCAGCGGCAGCGCGCGGCGCGCGCCGGCGGCCTTGAGCGCGGCGCAGGCGCGGTCAACAGCATCCTTGGTGCCGGCGATGACGGTCTGCAGCGGGTCGTTGAAATTCACGGCTTCCACCACTTCACCTGGAGCCGTGTCCACTTCGGCGCACACGGCGCGCACGCGCTCGGCGTCCAGTCCAAGCACGGCGGCCATCGCACCCGCGCCCACGGGCACGGCTTCCTGCATGGCGGCGGCACGCAGGCGCACCAGCGGCATGGCTTGTGCGAGGGTGAGCGCGCCAGCGGCCACGAGCGCCGTGTATTCGCCCAGCGAATGCCCGGCCACGGCCACGGGCTGCGCGCCGCCCGCTGCCTGCCACGCGCGCCAGCAGGCGACGCCAGCGGCGAGCATTACGGGTTGCGTGTTGGTGGTGAGCGCCAGCGCCTCTTTCGGCCCCTCGTGAATCAGGCGGCCAACATCTTCATGCAGCGCCTCAGACGCTTCCGCCAGCGTCTGCGCCACAGCCGCGTTGTCGCCCCAAGCGTCGAGCATGCCGACGGACTGCGAACCCTGCCCCGGGAAGACGAATGCAAAGGCGCTCATGGTTTCAATCTCTGCGAAAAATATCTATAAAACACAAGTGTTGCCGGCTCAACATGCCGGCAACATGCTACAAATTGAGCAGCACTGCGCCCCAGGTGAAGCCGCCGCCTACGCCCTCCAGCAGCAGGCGCTGGCCGGGTTTGATTTGCCCGTTGCGTATGCCTGTGTCCAGCGCCAGCGGCACCGAGGCGGCAGACGTGTTGCCGTGCTCGTGCACGGTGATGATGACTTTTTCCATTGGCAGGTGCAGGCGGCGCGCGGTGCTCTGCATGATGCGCAGGTTCGCCTGGTGCGGGATGAGCCAGTCGATGTCGCCATCGCCCAGCCCCGCCTTGTCCAGCACGGCGCGGGCGGCCTTGTCGAGTACCTGCACGGCGAGTTTGAACACGGCCTGCCCGTCCATGCGCAGCAGCGGCTCGCCCATCACCTGCCCGCGGTTCACGTGCCCGGGCACGCAGAGGATGTCGGTGTAGCGCCCGTCGGCGTGCAGGTCGCAGGCGAGGATGCCGGGCACTTCGCCCGCTTCCAGCACCACGGCGCCGGCGCCGTCGCCAAAGAGCACGCAGGTGCTGCGGTCGTTCCAGTCCAGGATGCGGCTGAACACTTCCGCGCCAATGACGAGTGCGCGCTGCGCGCTGCCAGCGGCGAGCATCGCGTCGGCGACACTGATGGCATAGATGAAGCCGCAGCACACTGCCTGCACGTCAAACGCCGGGCAGCCCGCGATGCCCAGCTTGCGCTGCACGATGGTCGCCGTGGAGGGGAATACCATGTCGGGCGTGGACGTGGCGACGATGAGCAGGTCAATATCCCCCGCTGCGCAGCCGGCGGCCTGCATCGCCGCGCGTGCGGCGTGCACCGCCATATCGCTGGAGAGTTCGTCCGGCGCGGCAATGTGGCGCGCGCGGATGCCTGTGCGCCCGGCAATCCATTCATCGGAGGTTTCAATGTCGCGCTGCGCCAGTTCTGCCACCAGTTCCTCGTTGCTGACGCGGCGCTCTGGCAGGTAGCTGCCGGTGCCGGTGATGCGTGAATAGCGTCTGCTCATGCCTTGCCTCAAAAACGTGTGTGCGGCAGCGCGGCTGCGTCAGCAGGCTGTGCCGCCAGCAATGGTGCGGCGTGCGCGATGCGCTCCTGCACGCGCTCGAGCAACCCGTTGTGCGCTGCTTCCCAGGCGCGATCGAGCGCATGTCCGAAAGCAAGTACGTCGGCGCTGCCGTGGCTTTTGAACACCAGCCCGCGCAGTCCCAGCAGCGCCGCACCGTTGTAGCGGCGGTGATCCATGCGGCGTTTGAGTGCGCGCGAACTCCTCGCGCATGAATTGCGTGAGCATGGCGGCCAGTCCCTCGGTGGTTTTCAGCGCCACGTTGCCCACGAAGCCATCGCACACCACGATGTCGGCACTGCCGTGGAAGATGTCATTGCCCTCAACGTTGCCAATGAAATTCAAATCACCCTGCTCGGCGGCAGCGCGCAGCAGGGCACCCGCGCGCTTGATGGTCTCGCCGCCTTTGATGGCTTCCTCGCCGATGTTGAGCAGTCCCACACTCGGCTGTGCGCGCCCTTCAAGGGCAGATACCAGCGCCGATCCCATCACGGCGAATTGCAGCAGGTGCGCGGCAGTGCAATCGACGTTTGCTCCCAAATCCAGCACCGTCGTGGCGCCGCCCGTGACGTTGGGGATTTGTGTGGCGATGGCAGGGCGCCCGATGCCCTCCATTGTGCGCAGCAGATAGCGCGCAATCGCCATCAGCGCGCCCGTGTTGCCGGCGGACACCGCCGCCTGCGCCGCACCGCTTTTCACCTGCGCAATGGCCACGCGCATGGAGGAATCCTTCTTGCGCCGCAGCGCCACCTCCACCGCATCGTCCATCGCCACCACCTCGCTGGCGGACACGACGCTTGCGCGCTCGTGCGCAAAACCTCCCAGCGCCTGAGGTTGACCGACCAGCAGCAGGCGCGCGTCGGCATGGCGCTCCAGAAACTGGCGGCACGCCGGCAGCGTGACCGCCGGCCCCAGGTCGCCGCCCATAGCGTCAACGGCTAAAACAACGCCCATGCGGCTCTCGGCTCCCTAGCGTGCAAGTCAGTTACGGATGGTGGAACGCGGAGAGAGGATTACTCCTGCTCTTTTTCTTCCTTGGGTTTGATGATCTGGCGCCCACGGTAGTAACCGTTGGGACTGATGTGGTGGCGTAGGTGCACTTCACCTGTCGTCGGCTCAATCGCCAAGCCAGGCGCGGAGAGCGCGTTGTGCGAGCGGTGCATACCGCGCTTGGAAGGGGACTTCTTGTTCTGTTGGACGGCCATAATGACACTTCTTGAAAGGGTGTTGGATGACAGCGCGTGTGCGCCGCACAAAAAAGTCAAGCGCCGCATGGCGCGGGGAGAAACCAGCCAGCCGCTACGGCGCAAAAAAAACGACAATTATAGGCAGGGTAGAGGATGTGCCTGTGTGTTGTATGAATGCCTACGCTGCCACACAGAAGTGTCGTTTCGCTTGCTGCTACGTTTTGGTTGTGGCACAATCGCGCGTTTTCCTGCCTTCCCGGAGGGGTGGCCGAGTGGTTAATGGCAGCAGACTGTAAATCTGCCGGTTTACACCTACGCTGGTTCGAATCCAGCCCCCTCCACCAAGTGCGGCGTGCGGGAGTAGTTCAATGGTAGAACCTTAGCCTTCCAAGCTAATGGCGCGGGTTCGATTCCCGTCTCCCGCTCCAGACTCAGCGGGCAGTGCAAGAGAGATACAAGCCCTTGTGGCTCAGTGGTAGAGCACTCCCTTGGTAAGGGAGAGGTCGTGGGTCCGATTCCCACCAAGGGCACCAGTCAAGCGGTGGCAGGCAGCCTCCTGCCACCGCTTTGTATATGCAGCTT
>ONTY01000159.1 GCA_900320815.1 uncultured Pseudomonadota bacterium | reverse complement strand
CGCCGCCAATAAAGTCGCCGAACTCATCGCCGAAGAAGGCAACCCACAGCTCAAACTGCGCGTGTTTGTGCAAGGCGGCGGCTGCGCCGGCTTTCAATACGGCTTCACCTTTGACGAAATCACCAACGACGACGACACCACAATGGTGAAAAACGGCGTCGCCCTGCTCATTGACCCCATGAGCTACCAATACCTTGTGGGCGCCGAAATTGATTACAAAGAAGACCTGCAAGGCGCGCAATTCGTCATCCGCAACCCCAACGCCACCACCACCTGCGGCTGCGGCTCCTCATTTTCTGTGGCAGAAGAATAAAAAAACTTCCATAAAAAAAGCGCCCTTTGAAGGCGCTTTTTTTATTGTCTTCCACTCTCTTTTATTCAAAATCAGCCGGGCGCTGCACACTCGCCGCTGCCAATTGCACTTTCATCCCCTCGGCCAACGCAGTAAACGCCTTCCTCGCTTGCGGCGCAATCGGCTGCGCCTCGCGGTGCTCTGCCAAAAACTGCGTCGGATTGATTGGCTCTCCATCCACGCGCACCTCAAAGTGCAAATGCGGGCCTGTTGCCATACCCGTAGAGCCAACAGCACCAAGCGTGGCACCCTGCGCCACCTCCGCACCCTCGCGCACGTAAATACGCGACAGGTGCGCGTAGCGCGTCTCCTGCCCATCCTTGTGACCAAGGATGACGATATTTCCGTAGCCGCTTTGCACCCCTGCAAACTCCACCTTCCCCTCCCGCACCGCATGAACCGGCGTGCCACGTGGTGCGGCGTAATCCACGCCCTTATGCGCCTTGCTATATCCCTGCACCGGGTGCAAACGCATCCCAAAACTGCTGGTCACGCGCACCACATCCAGCGGTGCCTCCAAATACGCACGCCGCCGCGTGCGCCCGTCAAAGGAGTAATACGCCCCATTGCCCGCCGCACCAGACGCGCCTGGCGCCTCAAACCACAACGCCTGGTGCTTCTCGCCCTTATGCACCAGCTCGGCGCTGAGCACCCGGCTCGCGCGCAACACCTCGCCATCGGCCTCCAGCGTCTCGTACACCAGAGAAAAGCGGTCGCCACGTGCCAGGCGCTGCACATCCACGCCCTCTTCAAACACACGCGCCAACTGCCGCACCACCTCCTCAGGCACACCCGCCTCATCGGCAGCCGCGCGCAACGTGCTGTGCACCTCGCCGCCCGCCAGGCGCTGCCCGCGCTGCAACTCTCCGCGCTCCATGCGCGCCACAAAACTCTCGCCCGCCCGCTGCACCAGCAAGCGCCGCAACTGCAGCCCATCGCCCGCCTTCTCCAGCCACTGCACGCGCAACGCGCGCAGCGTGCCATCAGCGCCAGCCTCCGCCCGCACCTGGCGGCCAATGTGACCCAGCAACTCCTTGCGCGCCAGCGTATTGCGGCGCAAGAACTGCGCTGCATCCGGGTCAGTCATACCCAGGCGTTCGAGCAGGGAATGCGCCGTATCAGTCGCGCGCGTGCGTGCACTGCGGTAGAGAGTGAGGTCATACCCCTCCAGCGCCTGCGCCTGAGCCTGCAGCGAAGGCAACGCCGCAGCTTCCGTCACCAAATGCACCGCTGACTTGGATGCTGCCCCCGCACCCAGCGATGCCACGGCATACGCCGCCCCCGTGCTGCCCATCAGCACAGCGGCCACAGCCGCTGCAATCTGGCGAGGATGCCGCTGCAAAAAATCGGCCAGCGTCAAGGTAGAAACTATCAGTTGCTGTTTCATGCGCGTTGCCTTTCTATAAAAAATTTACGTCGGTAGCGGCACAAACCGCCCCCCGCCGCTTGTGTCGGGGAAGCCCCACAAATGTGCTGTAAAAGAAGGTTACGCTTCGCGAAAACGCCTCGAACGCACACTTCTGAAAGGGCGAGTAAAACGTTCAAGTATAGAGATGCTGCCAAGCAGCGCAACCAGGAAACGCCACATGACCGAACAAAACCCAACTGCCAACATGGAAAACTTCTCGCGCAGCGTGCGCGAGGCGCTCGCCATCACCCAGCGCGGCTGCGAGGAGTTGCTGCTGACTGCCGACTGGCTACGCAAACTCGCGCGCGCCGAAGCCAGCGGCCAGCCGCTGCGCATCAAACTGGGGCTGGATCCCACCGCGCCCGACATCCACCTTGGCCACACCGTCGTGCTCACCAAGCTGCGCCAGCTGCAGGACCTGGGGCACACCGTCATCTTTTTGATAGGCGATTTCACCGCGCGCATTGGCGACCCCAGCGGACGCAACACCACGCGCCCGCCACTGACTGCCGAGCAAGTCAAAGAAAATGCCGAAACCTACCGCGAGCAAGCCTACAAAGTGCTTGACCCCGACAAAACCGAACTGCGCTACAACAGCCAATGGAGCGAGCATCTTGGCGCCCGCGGCCTGATTGAATTGGCCGCGCACTACACCGTCGCGCGCATGATGGAGCGCAACGATTTTCACGCGCGCTTTACCGCCGGCCATTCAATCAGCGTGCACGAATTCATTTATCCCCTGCTGCAAGGCTACGACTCCGTCGCCCTGAAAAGCGACCTGGAACTCGGCGGCACCGACCAGAAATTCAACCTCCTCATGGGGCGCCACCTGCAGCAGGAATATGGGCAGGAACCCCAGTGCATTCTCACCATGCCGCTGCTGGAGGGACTGGACGGCGTGGATAAAATGTCCAAAAGCAAAGGCAACTACATTGGCATTACAGAAAATGCCAACACCATGTTTGCCAAAATCCTCTCCATCAGCGACGATCTCATGTGGCGCTGGTACACCCTGCTTTCCATGCGTCCACTGCACGAAATTGACGATTTCAAGCGCCAGGTCGCCGCAGGGCGCAACCCCAAAGAAATCAAAGTATTGCTGGCGCGCGAAATCACCACACGCTATCACAGTGGTGCCGCCGCTGACGAAGCCGCGCACGATTTTGAACTGCGCAGCCGAGGCGGCGTGCCCGAAAATATTCCAGAAATCCAACTGCCCTGCCCCACCGAAGGACTGGGCATTGGTCTGGTACTCAAACAAACCGGCCTCGCCCCTTCCACCAAAGAAGCCAACCGGCTCATTGCCGGCGGCGGCGTGCGCCTGAACTCAGAAACCATCAGCGACCGTGCCCTCATCCTTGCCCCTGGCAGCTACGTGCTGCAAGTGGGCAAACGGCGTTTTGCGCGCGTGCTGCTCAAAGTGTAATTCCCTGCTCTTTTACCTCAATAATTTTTCCAAGTGCCCTGATGGTGCGTGCACAGAAACTTGAAAAAATCCTCAATTCAACAGAATATATGGACGAACTGCGCCGGTTCGCGCACTATTCATCCACAATGGCCGCCCCCCGTCAGACCCTAGGCGTGGCAAACGCCAGAGGAGGCCATGACAAAAGCCTTCAATCAATTTGCACAATCAACTGTTGCACTTGACTCTTGAGACCGCCCTCGGCCGCAGCCGAGGGCAAGATGCCCTCGCTTCGCAGGCTTGCAACGGGTTTTGAAGCGGCTCCTTAACCGACTGATACCCTATCACTCAGTATTCTTTTGCCAGCGTTATATGCCGGTAATAATGATATACCCCATGTATACTATTCATGGAGCGGCGTGCTCCGCGCCTGCATCGGCGTAGCTCGTTGACAGGACTTCTTGCGCTGTTGGCGCTTTCTTGCTCCTTGCCTGCTCCCGTTGCTGCGCCGCTTCATAAGCGTCCACGATGCGCGCTACCAGCGGGTGCCGCACCACGTCGGCGGAAGTGAAATAGCTAAATGCCAGCCCACGCACTTTGGCCAGCACTTGTTGCGCCTGCACCAGACCACTTTGCACGCCGCGCGGCAGGTCAATTTGACTGGTGTCGCCAGTAATCACGGCGCGCGAGCCAAAGCCGATGCGCGTCAGAAACATTTTCATCTGCTCTGTGGTGGTATTTTGCGCCTCGTCCAGAATCACAAACGCATGGTTCAGCGTGCGCCCGCGCATAAAGGCCAGCGGTGCAATTTCAAGCTGGTGCCGCTCAAAGGCTTTTTGCACGCGCTCATAGCCCATGAGTTCATACAGCGCGTCATTCAAGGGGCGCAAATATGGGTCCACCTTTTGCGTCAAATCACCTGGTAAAAAGCCCAGGCGCTCGCCGGCTTCCACTGCTGGGCGCGTCAAAATAATGCGCTGCACCTGCTGCCTTTCCAGCGCGTCGACAGCGCACGCCACGGCCAGAAATGTTTTCCCTGTGCCCGCCGGGCCAATGCCAAACGTCATATCGCAGTGCGCGATATTGTCCAGATAGACGCTTTGCGCTGGCGTGCGGGCGCGCAGGTCGCTGCGGCGCGTAGAAAGGCGCGGCGCGCCGTCCGGAGTTTCAGCAAACTCTTCACCGCCGCCTGCCAGCATGAGTTGCACGGTATCGGCGCCAATGGGACGCACCGCCATTTCATACAACGCCTGCAGCAGCGCCAGCGCCTTTTGCGCTGCGTGTGGTGCACCATCAATGCGGAAATGTTCGTTGCGGTGGCTGATGCCCACTTGCAAGGCGGCTTCAATACCGCGCACGTGTTCGTCCAGAGGCCCACACAGGTTGGCCAGGCGCGTGTTGTCTACGGGAGTAAAGGAGTAGCGCAATGTCGTCATGGGTGCATTATCCGCCAATGACGACATTGCGCCTTGGGTGGAAAAAGAAGCAAGCAAAAAAAAGCCGCCGGCTTTTTGCTGCCGGCGGCTTTGCCTACGNNNNGGCGCTGGATATTACATATCCATGCCGCCCATGCCACCCATGCCGCCGCCCATACCGGCAGGCGGGGTTTCGGGCTTGGGCGCTTCGGCAACCATGCACTCGGTGGTGAGCATCAGGCCGGCGACGCTGGCGGCGTTTTGCAGCGCCGTGCGCGTGACTTTGGTCGGATCCAGAATACCCATTTCAATCATGTCGCCATATTCGCCGTTGGCGGCGTTGTAGCCAAAGTTGCCAGAGCCTTCGAGCACTTTGTTGACCACAACGCTGGCTTCTTCGCCGGCATTAATGACGATTTCACGCAGCGGCGCTTCGATGGCTTTGAGCACGAGTTTGATGCCGGCGTTCTGGTCCGGGTTGTCGCTGGTCAGCTCGCCCACGGCCTGGCGCGCACGCAGCAGCGCCACGCCGCCGCCAGCGACGATGCCTTCTTCCACGGCAGCGCGCGTGGCGTGCAGCGCGTCTTCCACTCGCGCTTTCTTTTCTTTCATTTCCACTTCGGTGGCAGCGCCAACCTTGATGACGGCCACGCCGCCGGCGAGTTTGGCGACGCGCTCCTGCAGTTTTTCGCGGTCGTAGTCGCTGGTGGCTTCTTCAATTTGCACGCGGATTTGTTTCACGCGCGCCTGAATATCATCGGCCTTGCCGGCGCCGTCGATAATCGTGGTTTCTTCCTTGCCCACTTCAATACGGCCCGCCTGGCCGAGGTCAGCCAGCGTGACTTTTTCCAGGCAATAGTCAACCAGAAGGGACAGACGGCCGATGACGTGCTTGAACACGTGGCACGTGACTTCGCTATGTTCGGAGGTTTCGCCCTGCACGTGAACTGGAATGCTCTGTATGAGATTACCAGCGTCAACGCCATCCCGTTCGAGTGGCTGCGTTTCGAGGCTCTCGACAACGACTATAAGTTCAATCGCGTGGCACTGCATCCCGATTGGGGCCGCCGTTACACGCAACTGCGTCAGTTCCGTAAGGCCGACATCGAGTGGTTTGACTTTTTCAACCCAGATCCGAAAGAGATAGCCGAGCAAGTGAAAGCCGCCGGAGGGTGGAAGCAGTGGAACGGACAGATATTGTACTACTCACGCAGAGGGCCGAAGTCGTATCCGTTGCCTGTCTATGACAGCGCGTTGACGGATATGTCAGCCGAAGAAGGTCTGTCCAACGTGGCATATCGTAACATACGCAACAACTACCTGCCTGCCGGTATGTTCATCGACCATAACAACGGCGAGAAAGGCAAAGAACAGGCCGAGGAAACGAAGAAGGCGGAGGAACCGAAGAAGGTCGAGCCGGCCAAGACGGCTGACACGCCAAAGAAGACCGAATCGGCCAAGACGGCAGATGCGCCGAAGAAGGCCGAGCCGG
>ONTY01000100.1 GCA_900320815.1 uncultured Pseudomonadota bacterium | reverse complement strand
CATTGTCTCCATGCTCACGCCGGTGGCACGGGCAAACGATGATGCGGTGATTATAGACGAGGGTAGACGTGTCCTTGACGTACGCCCTGGCGGGATGCTTCATTTTATCGACGCTCCTCCGGCTCTATCCATATGCCGCTGTAGCGCCCCCGTTCGGTGGGAATCAGCGCCTTGTCTTTGTTGTACCAGGTCAGCTGCAGGCGTGTTTTGGACATTGGATGTGGCTGGCTGTGTTGCGTCTGTTCGTCGCTTTTATTGTGCAGAGCTTCCCTTGGATTTTTCATGGTGCGTGGTCTATACCGAAATACCAGAGTATCGCTTCATTGCCTTCAACATACGCCGGTAGTGCTTTGTTCAATCTTTGGGTATACGCAGAAATATAAGAAAAAAGGCGCTGTGCGCGCCTTTTGTTTTTTCTGGAAAAGAGGTTTATTCCCCGTCCTGTCTGCCAATGAGCAGATATTCCATCAGCGCCTTTTGTACGTGCATACGGTTTTCGGCTTCGTCCCAGACGACGGATTGCGGGCCGTCAATCACTTCGGGCGTGACTTCTTCGCCACGGTGCGCAGGCAAGCAGTGCATAAACAGTGCATCGGATTTGGCCACGCCCATCATGCGCGTGTCTACGCACCAGTTGGCAAATGCCTGGCGGCGTTTTTCGTTTTCCGCCTCATAGCCCATGCTGGTCCACACGTCGGTGGTGACCAAGTCGGCGCCTTCGCACGCCTGCATTGGGTTTTCAAAATCCTGCCAGCGGCGTCCGCCGCCATCCAGCTCTGCCAGTGTGGTATCTACTTCATAGCCATGCGGTGAGGACACGCGCAATTCAAAGCCAAGCAGTGCAGCGGCCTGCGCCCAGGTGTTGGCCATATTGTTGCCATCACCAATCCAGGTGACAGTTTTTCCTTCAATACTGCCGCGATGCTCGATGAAGGTGAAAATATCGGCCAGAATCTGGCACGGGTGATATTCATTCGTCAGCCCGTTGATGACGGGCACGCGTGAATGCTGGGCAAATTTTTCAATGCGCTCCTGCTCAAAGGTGCGAATCATCACAATATCAACCATGCGGCTGATGACGCGCGCCGTGTCTTCAATCGGTTCGCTGCGCCCGAGTTGACTGTCGCCTGTGGTCAGGTGCACGACGCTGCCGCCGAGCTGGTACATGCCCGCTTCAAAACTCACGCGTGTGCGCGTGCTGGCTTTTTCAAAAATCATTGCCAGCGTGCGGTCGGCGAGCGGATGGTATTTTTCATACGCCTTAAATTTGCGCTTGATGATGGCGGCGCGCTTCAAGAGGTAGGCATATTCGCCCGCGCTGAAATCAGAAAATTGCAGGTAGTGCCGGATGGACATGATTGTTCACTCTGCCTCGTGCAAAAAGTTAAGAATAAGTGGCGCGAGAATGCGTGCCACCTCCAGTGCTTCGTCTTCACGCATGATGAGCGGCGGCAGCAGCAAGCATCAGCCCTTGGCCGCGAATCTCTTTCACGCCCGCTTCGCCCGCCAGCGCCTTTTCCAGCGCGTGTTTCAGCACGTCGCCCACGCGCGCCGCGTTGTCAAGCAAGCCGTCTTCTTGCACGACGCGCAGGGTTTCCAGCGCCGCGCGCATCGCCAGCGGGTTGCCGCCAAAGGTGGTGCCGTGGTTGCCGGGCTGAAAGATGTCGGCGGCCTTCGGCCCCGCCACCACTGCGCCCACAGGCACGCCGCTTGCCAGCCCCTTGGCCAGCGGCATCACGTCGGGCGTGATGCCCGCCCACTGGTGCGCGAACCATTTGCCCGTGCGTCCCATGCCGCACTGCACTTCGTCGAGCATCAGCAGCCAGCCGCGCTCATCGCACAGTTGGCGAACTTGGCGCAGATATTCAGCGCGCGCCGGGTTCACGCCGCCTTCGCCCTGGATGGTTTCAAAAAACACGGCGGCCACGTCATCCCGCCCTTCGGTGGCAGCGCGCAGCAACCCGCTCGGCGTCTGGCGTGGTGTAGTAATTGCAGCAGTGGATGAGCGTGGCAACCTGTTCGCGAAGCGCCGACACCAGCTTTGGATGTGCGTGCCCCAGCGTGTTGACGGCAATGCCCGCCAGCGCGTCCAGATAGCAGCGCCCTTCGGTATCCCACACGCGGCAACCCTCGCCGCGCACCAGCGCCACGGGCAGGCGCGCGTAAGTATTCATCACATGGGGCGAAGCAGGAACAGTCACAGCGTTGGCTCCTTTGGAAGGAAACAAGAAAAAAGAGCAGATTGTAGAGATGCAGGCGGATGTGCAGCATTTTTCTCCTTGGTGCTAGGGTATCCATCCATTACCCTCATGACATGCGGGCAAAAAGATGAAAAGAAGTGGGGTATATAAACAAGGGAGATGCTGCACTCGGACAGTGCCGTTGGCCTAAAAAAGCAGGCGACTGATGTCGCCAGCGGCATTTTTACCGCCCCGCCAGTCGCTGCCACTTTTCGGAAGGGTGTAGACATAGCGGTCATCGCCTTGAAAGAGCAGTTTGAAATGTTTGCCTTCGCCGGTAATGGAAAAGCCCATTTCTTCAAGTTCGCGCTGCAAGGAAGCGTCTAAATTACGCATCCCACGCAGTATTTTTTTGATACGCTCACGCCGATCTTTTATTGGATTGTGCTCCAGTTCATTGGCTTGCAATATGGCGCGTAAAACATGCTGGCGACGACTGTCTTGGGGTTGGGCACGCTCAGAATCGCGAATGGCGTCAAGGAGCATGCATAAAATTTCATTGGGATAAAAATCACGTTCATTGCCAGCTTTAAGGAGGGCGCCGGGGCCAGCTTCGTTGCGTGCGTCAGCATCGGCTTCGTAGCGCAGCAACTCGCCACGCAGGCGCTGGATTTCTTTTTCAGCCTCGGCAATTTTTTGCTCACGGAGAGTTATTTCGTGGTCAAATTCACGGGCATAATCATCGAAGCGGCTGGAATCTGATTTTTCTTTTTCCAGTGATTTTATGATTTTTTGCGCGACAGCTTCGCGTACCTGCTCCCAGGTACAAGGTAGGCGGCAACTGAGTTGAGAGAATATAAGAGCATCGCGTACAGTTTGTTCAAAATGCGCTGAGTTGCTGTATTTCCAGGCATGGAACAGTGCGTGGTTGTCGGTGCTGCCGGGCCAGTAGATACCAATTGCACCACGCTCAGGTATTTCTCTCCAAGAAGTGTGCATGGATATTTTTCGCAAATGCCGCTGGAGGTGGCGCGAAAAATCCCGGCTTGGTTCGACGACAACGTGCGCGATGCCCGCAACGCTGCGCGCCAAGTGTGACAAATCAAGAGCGTAACCGCCCCATGTTTGGGTGCTGACATACATTACAGGCAAACTGCATTGAGCCGAAACGCACAACAGTTGCGCTGCCTGCATGATGCCGTCGATGGTGTCGTCCAGAAGGTGTGGCTGTGACTGGACGCGCAGCACACCATCGGTCGCACCCCCAAATGCAGCCAACAAGGCGCCGAGTGCCAGCGGGTGCGGGTGCCGGAGTGCAAGGGGGACGGCACCGGGATATTGCGCTTCACATTCCTGCTGCACGCTGACCCAGGCACCACCAGCCGCAGTTTGCGTGTGCGTGGTAGAAAAAACAGCGGTGGTTATCCATTGCCAAGTATCGCTACTGTGGCGGTGACGTATGGCAGCGAACTCGCCACCATTAGTGCGGCAAAAAAGAGTATGAAGGGAGTCGGCACCGCGCTGCGTTTTTGCTTCAGTTTGTGTGAAAAAGGTGCATAGTTCATCAGCATTAAAGCTGGTGCAGTCACTTAGCCAAGCAACTGCCGCAGAAAAAAAGTCGTGCGCGTCGCTGCTGGCAATGGCAGGAAAGGCACTGGAAAATATAAGCATGGAAGAGGGCGCCTTGGAAAAGAATACGGGTGTACCAGGTGCCCACGCCGGGGTAGGCGCCGGCAGGAAATGTGATTTAACGGCGTGGGTGTGGTTGATTTTTGCGGTATGATGGTGGAGAAAATGTTATTTCAGCATGGTTTTCTGGCAGTTCAATTTTGACTTCAAGGATTTCCAGGTCGTCTTGCCGTTCACGCCTGACAATAATATCCTCCGGGTTAATTTTAACATACCTCCCAATGACAGCAATCAAATCGCGCTGCAATGCTGGAAGGTAGTCAGGCGTATTCCGACCGATGCGTTCATGCGCAAGAATTATCTGCAAGCGTTCCTTGGCGACAGAAGCTGTTTTTTTATTTTCTCTATCAAAAAAATCAAAAATTGACATTGCTTATTTTCCTCCAAACAGGCGACCAAAAAATCCTGGTTTTTTCGCGTTGATGAAACGCATTGGGCGTTCTTCACCCAGAAAACGCTCAACCATATCCATGTAAGCGCCAGAAATGTCGCTGTCGATCAAATGCACAGCAGGCAGCCCCTGATTGGATGCTTGCAGTACATCCTCACTTTCTGGAATAACACCGATAAGAGGAATGCGTAGAATATCCTGAATATCTTGAATGCTGAGCATTTGACCTTCTTGCACACGTGCCGGGTCGTAGCGTGTGATGAGCAAATGCTCTTTAACAGGCATGCCACCTTCGCTGGCACGCAAGGTTTTGCTGGCAAGCAAGCCAAGAATGCGGTCAGAATCGCGCACACTGGAGACCTCAGGGTTGGTGACGATAATGGCTTCGTCAGCGTAATACATGGCCATGAGTGCGCCGGTTTCAATGCCGGCAGGTGAATCACAAATAATGTATTCAAAGCCCATTGCAGCCAGTTCATCAAAAACCTTTTTGACGCCTTCCTGGGTGAGTGCATTTTTATCACGCGTTTGGCTGGCAGCAAGAATATACAGGTTGCTGCACTGCTTGTCCTTGATAAGCGCCTGGCTAAGGTTGGCTTCACCTTGAATAACATTGATAAAGTCATAGACAACGCGCCGCTCGCACCCCATAACCAAGTCAAGGTTACGCAGCCCTACGTCAAAATCAATAACGGCGGTTTTGCGTTCTTTGAGCGCCAATCCTGAGGCAAAAGCAGCACTGGTCGTGGTTTTTCCAACACCCCCTTTTCCAGAGGTGATAACGATGATTTTTGTCATAGAAGTTTCTCCAAATATCCACCTGATGCGCAGGGGTAGCGGAAAAATTCCCTGCCGCGCGGCGTAGCACCAGACGCTTCTTAGGCGCCCATGGGTTCAAAAATGAGTTTATCGCCTAGTGCACTCGACTCCAAATGCAGCATGGCTGGCTTACCCATAATTTCTGGCGGCAGCGGCTGCTCAAAGGTACGCCACACGCCGGCAATGGACACAAGTTCAGGGCGCATTTCGTGCGCAAAAATGCGTGCATCCTTCCAGCCACGCGCGCCTGCGATGGCACGCCCGCGCAACGGCGCATAGACGTGGATGTGACCATCGGCAATAACCTCTGCACCAGCATTGACCATGGCGGTAATCACGAGATCGCGACCACGTGCATATGCCTGTTGACCAGAGCGCAACGGCTGTGCCAGGAACAATGCCCCTGCATCGGGCATGCTTTCAATGGGCGGCGATGCCGACGCAGGAACAGGCGGCGGTAGTTCCTGAGAAGCTGCGTCTTGCCGCGCCAATTCATGCGGTGCAGCAGGTAAGCCAGCTTGCTCGGCAGCACCCATGAGTGCCTGTGTACCACCACGTGCCGCAACAGCGATAAGCCCATGACGGTGGAGCACGCTGACAAGCTGGGTAAAGTCCAGGTGTGGCGCCGCTTCGACTGCGCTTATAGCACTGAGGTCAAGCAGCAGCAAGTCGTTGTCAAAAAAGCCCGGCCGCTCCCCATACTGGGCGGCAAGCTCAGCGGCAATTGCATCCAAATTGGCGGATTTCAGATACAGCGCGAGAAGGGGTAAGGATGTCCCCCTCATCTCAAACGTGCTTGGTGTGTAATGAGTCGATGCAGGCATGGCTACTTGAAGCCACAGATGTGAACGGCTGCCCATCTTACCAGCCTATACAGGTCAGAGCGAACTTTACTCCTGGACTCTCTTGCCATACAGCTTTAACTCTTTTTTTCTTTATAAATTTTTGTAGTAGTAATAGAGCACACGTAAGGTTGTGGACAACTGGGCGAAGCCTTTTGCCACCACGCTGTTGCAGCGTGTGAAACGTTGTGAATAAGTGCCGGGAAAGAATAGAACAAATGTGGGTAAAACACGAAATGCTTCAGGAAGCTGTGGGTAAATCCCGACTTATTCAGGATTTATCCACAGCTTTGTGCAACGTCCAGGTACAGACGTTGCACGCTTTGGTGTGTGTGTCTTAAACGTCAGAGCTTGACAGCAGCTTCGGTTTGCAACGCGGCTTTCACTGACGGGCGTGCCGCAACACGTTCACGCCAGGCGAGGATGTTGGCAAAGGAAGAGAGATCAACGTTCAGGCGTTGGCACCAGCGGCACATGGCAAACAGGTAGCCATCGGCGACGGTGAAGTTGTCACCTGTAAGCCAACTCTTGCCATCCAGAAGCTGGTTGATGTAATCAAAGCGTTTCTTCAAGCGTTCGTGTACTTTGATGCGCAAATCGTCAGTTGTGTCTGGCGAAAAAAGTGGGCCGAAATTTTTGTGCAACTCTGTGGCGACGAAGTTGAGCAGTTCAAGGAAGTGATAGCGTTCCATGCTGCTGCCAGCAGCAGGAGCCAGTTTTTTGTCGGGCGCGTGGTCGGCAGCATAGAGGGCAATGGTGGCACATTCGTGCAAGGCATCGCCGTTATCCAGAGTCAGATAGGGGACATAGCCGAGTTGGTTGATGCTGCGATAGTCTGTGCCATCAGACAGGCGGCCGCTACGGATGTCGGCAAAAACGGCTTCGTAGGGCAACCCAGCTTCGTTGAGTGCAATTTGCGCTGACAGTGAGCAGGCGCCGGGGAAAAAGTACAGTTTCATGTCTGAACACTCCTGGTGTTATATGGATGGGAAGAAAAATTATACGCTCCGCATCTGTGCTGGAAGTTGCCGCAGTGCAGCGTGGACGGCAGAGCGGATAATATCCAGCCTGCGCGCATGCTTTTTGCTCGCACCTGGAAATATGCACATTTCCATTTTTTCGCGTGTTTCATTTTTGTTATTAGTTTTATGGACAACGGTACTAGGCATTTTGATGTGATTGTGGTGGGCGGTGGTCATGCAGGTGCCGAGGCGGCACTGGCGGCTGCGCGCATGGGTTGTACCACGCTGCTGCTTACGCATAATTTTGAGACGCTGGGGCAAATGAGCTGCAACCCTAGCATTGGTGGTATTGGCAAAAGTCACTTACTCAAAGAAGTGGATGCACTTGGGGGAGCGATGGCGCTGGCAGCTGACGAAGCTGGCATCCAGTTTCGAGTACTCAATGCCAGCAAAGGACCGGCAGTGCGTGCTACGCGCACGCAGGTGGATCGCGTACTCTATCGCGCGGCAATGCGGCGGCGACTGGAAAATCAACCCGGATTGCTTATGTTTCAGCAAGCCGTGGTTGATATTCTTGTGCAAGGAGAGCGCGTACAGGGGGTGCGCACGCAAATGGGAGTGGATTTTTATGCGCGTGCTGTGGTATTGACGGCGGGTACGTTTTTAAATGGGCGCATTCACATTG
>ONTY01000180.1 GCA_900320815.1 uncultured Pseudomonadota bacterium | reverse complement strand
GTATCTGCGGCAAAAGGAGCAATATCCAGATATTCTGCTTTTTTACCGCATGGGCGATTTTTATGAAATGTTTTATACCGACGCACAAAAAGCCGCCGGCCTGCTGGACATCACGCTCACGGTGCGCGGGCAATCGGCGGGGCAGCCGATTCCAATGGCAGGCGTGCCAGTGCATTCAGTAGAAAGCTATCTGGCGCGGCTGGTGCGGCTGGGCGAATCAGTCGCGATTTGCGAGCAAATTGGCGATGCGGGCGGCAAAGGGCCGATGGCGCGTCGCGTCACGCGCGTCATCACTCCCGGCACGCTCACCGACAGCGAATTGCTCAGCGACAAGCGCGAATCCGTGCTGCTGGCGCTGATGCCCCGCAGCGCGCAGCGCGGCGCGCGGGCGCGCGTGGGGCTGGCGTGGCTGGCGCTCACACAAGGGCGCGTGCACCTGAGCGAGTGCGACGAAGCCGACCTGCCCGGCTGGCTCGAACGCACCGCCCCCAGCGAAGTGCTGCTGCCCGAAGGTGCGGCGGTGGCGGCGCTGGCGGCGCTGCGCGGCACCGTCACGCAGCGCCCGCCGTTCCAGTTTGACGCCGCGCTGGGGCAGCGTCGCCTGCTTGCCATGCTGCACGCGGCCTCGCTTGCCGCCTGGGGTGCGGAGGAATGCCCGCAGGCGCTGGCCGCCTGCGCCGCACTGCTGGCATACGCCGAGCACACGCAGGGCAGAGCGCCTGAGCATGTGCGCGAGCTGCGCGTGGAGCGTCCCGATACCCTCATTGACCTGCCGGCAGCCACTTGCCGCAACCTGGAACTGGTGCAAACGCTGCGCGGCGAAGACGCGCCCACGCTGCTTTCGCTGCTCGACACCTGCACCAGCGGCATGGGCAGCCGCATGTTGCGCGCCTGGTTGCTGGCGCCAGAGCGCGCACGCGGCGCGGCGCAGGCGCGGCTGGAGGCGATTGGCGCGTTGCGCGAAGGCGGGCACTGGCAGCGGCTGCGTGCTGCGCTCAAAGGCAGCAGCGACGCCGAGCGCATTACCGCGCGCCTGGCGCTGCGCCAGTCCAAACCGCGCGACCTGGTTGCCCTGCGTCAGACGCTGCAGAAAAAAGAATTGCCCACGCTCATCCCGGGCGGCGCCTCGGAATTGCTGTCCGATATTGCCCTCAATATTCAGCCGCCGCAGGCTGCGCTGGATTTGCTGTGCGCCGCTATTGCCGAAGAGCCAGCGGCGCTCATTCGCGACGGCGGCGTGATTGCCAAAGGATTTGACGCCGAACTGGACGAATTGCGCGCGATAAGTGAAAACAGCGAAGACTTCCTCATTGCAATGGAAATCCGCGAAAAAGAACGCACCGGCATCACGCGGCTGCGCGTGCAGTACAACCGCGTGCACGGCTTCTATATTGAAGTGCCGCAAAGCCAGGCGTCAATGGTGCCGGCTCAATGGCAGCGGCGGCAGACGCTGAAAAATGTGGAACGCTTTATCAGCGCCGAACTGAAAGCATTTGAAGACAAAGCACTCTCGGCGCAAGAGCGGGCGCTGGCACGCGAAAAATGGCTCTATGAACAGGTGCTGGAACAATTGCAGCCGCACCTGCCCGCCCTCACCGCCTTTGCACGCGCACTCGCTGCGCTGGACGCGCTGTGCGCGCTGGCTGAACGCTCCATCACTCTTGAATGGTGCGCGCCGCAATTTGTGTCGCAGCCCGGCATTGACATTGTCGGCGGGCGGCATCCAGTGGTGCAAGAGAGCCTGCGCGCAGGCAGCGGTGCGCCCTTTATTGCCAACACAACGCAGCTTTCCCCAAAAAACCGCATACAAATCATCACCGGCCCCAATATGGGCGGCAAAAGCACCTATATGCGGCAAGTGGCCATCATTGCGCTGCTGGCGAGTATTGGCAGCTACGTGCCCGCGCAACGCTGCAGCATTGGCCCGCTGGACGGCATTTATACGCGCATCGGCGCGGCTGACGACCTGGCCAATGCGCAGTCCACCTTTATGCTAGAAATGAGCGAAGCGGCGCAGATTCTGCACGCCGCCACGCCCAACTCCCTTGTTTTGATGGACGAAATCGGGCGCGGCACCAGCACCTTTGACGGGCTGGCGCTGGCCAGCGGCATTGCCGCGCACCTGCACGACAAAGTGCGCTGCTTTACCCTGTTTGCCACGCATTATTTTGAACTCACGCAATTTCCCGCGCGCCACAGCGCAGCCTTCAATAGCCATGTCGCCGCCGCCAGCGGCAGCGCAGAGGGCGAGATTGCCTTTTTGCACGAATTGCAGCCGGGGCCAGCCAGCCGCAGTTACGGCATTCAAGTGGCGCGCCTTGCAGGCATTCCGCCTGCCGTTATTGGCCACGCGCAGCAGGTGCAAACTGAATTGCAAAACGCGGCCAACGCGCGCAGCGTGCAGCCCGATTTGTTTGCCGTGCTGGCATTGGAAACCGCCCAGGAAAATGCCGCCGCACCCGCCCCGGATATGCCCGATATGCCCGACGCGCCCGATGAATTGCGCGAAGCACTGCGCGCCCTGGATCCCGACGCCATCACCCCGCGCGCTGCGCTGGATGCGCTCTACGAGCTGAAAAAGCTGGCCGGATAGCAGCGGCAAACAACAGGATATATGTTCATTGGGGTATGTGTTCATTGCCGGCAATATAAGCCGGCTACATATAACATTTCATTGGAGTATATGAAGCGCCTTCTATACTCCACGACTAAAATTGCTATTGCCGGCTTGTTGCGCCGGCAATCACACGCTCTATGGTGGAGTATTTGGAGTCAGCTGGCGCTCTCTTGACCGCCTGGGGCATTGCGCGCCAACAAAGCGTCAAGCACGGCAAACACGTGTCTTCTTCGCCCGGGCAGGTGATGGCGCACAGCGCATCTTTTTTTGCACATGCACGATACGTGTGGAGCGCGGTGCAGCGGCGCCGATGGCGTACCCTCGCCATCTTTTGCCCGCTGTGGGCGGGCATCCCTGACACATTCTCACTTTCTCTGACCACTGGAAGACAGGTGTATGGCCAATCCTCTTGACCTTGAAGAACAGGAGCAGCTTGCGGCGCTGCGGCATTTCTGGAACCGCTGGGGCGGGCTGATTTCATGGGCGCTCATCGTGGTGCTGACGGCGCTGACGGCGTGGAATGGCTGGCAGTTCTGGCAGCGGCGGCAGGCACAGGCGGCCTCGCGCCTGTTTGACGAAATCAGCGCCGCTGTGCAGGCCGATGACAGCGCACGCGTGCAGCGTGCGCTGGCGGACATGCAAAAGGGCTACGGCGGCACGGTGCACGGCGCCTACGGCGGGCTGCTGGCGGCGCGGGCGCTGGCAGCCAGCCAGCCACAGGCGGCGCAAGCGGCGCTGGCATGGGTGGGCGAGAGCGCACCGCAGGAGGGGCAACGCGCGCTGGCGCGGCTGCGGCTGGCGGCGCTGCAGCTTGACGCCAAAGACGGCGCTGCGGCGCTCAAAACGCTGGAGGACAACTTTCCGCCGCAGTTCGCGGCGCTGGCTGCCGATAGGCGCGGCGATGCGCTGCTGCAGCAGGGCAAGCGCGACGATGCGGTGCGCGAGTACGGGCGTGCGTATCAAGGACTAACGGCCAGCGGCGATGGCTACCGCCGCATGGTGGGCATCAAGCTCAACGCGCTGGGCATTGACCCGGCAGGTGCCGGCGCCGGGGCGAAGGCTGCCGCTGCAGCCGATGGAGGCGCGTCGTGAGGCGCGCGGCGCTTGCCGCGTGTGCGGCGCTGTGCTGCGCGCTGGCGCTGGCTGGCTGCGCTTCCTCGCGCCGCCCCAAGCCGGTGGATCTGCCGGCGAACCCGGCGCAGCTTGGCGTGCAGCAGGGCTGGCACGCGGCGCTGGGCGAGGTGGACTTTCCGCTGCAGCCGCGCGTGCTGGGGCAGCGCGTGCTGCTGGCTTCTGGCAAGGGCGAGGTGCTGGCGCTGGATGCAGCCACGGGGCGCGAGCTTGCGCGCGCTGCCGTGGGCGAGGCGCTCACCGCCGGCGTGGGCAGCGACGGCACTGTGGACGCTGTGGTCACGCGCAGCAATCACGTCGTGGCGCTGGAGGGCGGGCAGGAACTGTGGCGCTGGCTGCTGCCCACGCAAAGCTACACGCCGCCACTGGTGGCAGGTGGGCGCGTGTTTGTGCTTGGCGCAGACCGCTCGCTCACGGCACTGGATGCGCGCACTGGTGACTTGCTCTGGACGCTGCAGCGCACTGCCGAGCCGCTGGTGCGTGGACTTCGGCGACTTCGCCGTCCGCATCGTGGCGCGCGGCGACGGCGTGGCGTACCGCTTCGAGCTGAAGCGCGCCGGCGTCGTCACGTGCGAAAAGGCGGACTTGACGCTGCCGACGTCCGCGCGCTGCCAGTTCAACCGCACTCCGCGCACGGCGCTCGGCTGCGTGGACGCGGCCAGCGGCCAGGTGCTCTGGACGCACGCGGCCAACGGCGCGGGCGGCATCAGCGGCGACGGCGAGCGGCTCTTTGGCACCGAATCGGACGGGCGCGTGATGGCGTGGCGCGCCGGCACGGGCGAGCGCCTCTGGACCGCCGAGCACCTGAAATGGCGCTACCTGAGCGCGCCGCTTGCCACAGGCGGCGCCGTGGCGCTGGGCGACAGCGAGGGCAACGTGTTGCTGCTCTCGCCCGACGATGGCCGCCTGCTCGAGCGCCTGCGCGTGGACAAATCCGGCCTCGCCACCGCGCCCGTGGCCGCTGGCGACACGCTCATCGTCGTCACGCGCAAGGGCGGCGTCTGGGGGCTGCGCGCAGGGCAGGGCACGGCGCGGCCCTGAGCGTTTGAGCGCACCCGGTATTGCCCGCGCCGGGCGCGCTTCCCCTGCACCAGAAACCGCGACATACCATGACTACCAGTACCATTGACGTTAAAGAAAAAATGCCCGGGCGCATCCAGCACGAGGGCTTGAGCGCATTACGCTCTGCCAACCAGAGTGCAGAAGCTGCGGGTCTTGCCGACATGACGCTTGATGAAATCAATGCGGAAATTGCAGCGGCAAGGCAAGAGCGCGGGCAACAGGTTCAGCGAGATTCACTGCAATGAAAAAACGTGAAATCTACGAGGAATTTCGTGATGTCCTTGCGCGGCTGGTTGGCGAGGAATGCTGGTCGGTGATTGCTGGCAAAGGGACAGGCTCGCATGTGAGCATGAAGATTGGTGCAAAAATCCCGAGGGAGCAGCCGCTGAAAAATTCTCTCCTTACAGAAGATGAACGTAATTTTGACGGGGAGTTTGGGTTGTTCGTGACGGAAGCAAGCTGGCGGGTGGAAGATGCCGAATCCGTTCTATGCACGTACACGGATGAAAACACGGGGGAGCGATATATACACCTGAAAGGGCTGGCAGGCAGAAAAGTCACCAGTGCCAGTGTAGCGTTTCCATCATTTGATTTGTGCCTAGAGTTTGAAGGTGGTATGCACTTTCGTGTGTTCAGCACCTTTGCAAATGACGCCGAAGAATATAGTGATTATGACAACTATATATTTTTCACCCAAAAGGCGACGTATAGCGTTGACGGACGCTCGGAAGTATCCAAGGAAAAACCATAGGCATCGCGTTATGACATATCCTTTTGATTCGTGCAGCGCCGCAACCCGGGAAAAAACGTGGGGCGCCGCGATATTGGTGCAGGAGACGCTGCCATGACCCCCGTCATCGCCCTCGTGGGGCGCCCGAATGTGGGCAAGTCCACGCTGTTCAACCGCTTCACGCGCAGCCGGGATGCCATCGTTGCCGATTTCGCAGGTCTGACGCGCGACCGGCACTACGGCACCGGGCGGCTGGGGCGGCGTGCCTTCATCGCCATTGACACGGGCGGCTTTGAGCCGCAGGCAGGCGAGGGCAGCATTTACCGCGAAATGGCGCGGCAAACGCGGCAGGCCGTGGCGGAAGCCGATGTGGTGATTTTTCTGGTGGACGTGCGCGCGGGCCTCTCGGCGCAGGACCACGAGATTGCCGAATATCTGCGCCAGCTCGGCAAGCCCTGCGTGCTGGGCGCGAACAAGGCCGAGGGGCTGCGCGGCGGCGAATCCAATCTGGCGGAGTTCTACGAGCTTGGGCTGGGCGAAGTGCTGCCGCTTTCCGCCGCGCACGGGCGCGGCGTGCGCGCCGTGCTGGAGGCGGCGCTGGACGCGCTGGGCGTGGAAGAGCCGCCGGAAGATGAAGACGCGCCAGAGGAGGGCGAGGGCGGCCTGATTCGCCTTGCCGTGGCCGGGCGCCCGAACGTGGGCAAATCCACGCTCATCAACGCCTGGCTGGGCGAGGAGCGGCTGGTGGCGTTTGACCTGCCCGGCACCACGCGCGACGCCATTACCGTGCCCTTTGAGCGCGAAGGGCAAAAGTTCGAGCTGATTGACACCGCCGGCCTGCGCCGCAAGGGGAAAGTGTTTGAGGCGGTGGAGAAGTTTTCCGTCGTCAAGACGCTGCAGGCCATAGAAAGCGCCAATGTCGTGCTGCTGCTGCTGGATGCCACGCAGGGCGTCACCGACCAGGACGCGCACATCGCCGGCTTCATCGTGGAGAGCGGGCGCGCCGTGGCGCTGGCCGTCAACAAGTGGGACGCCGTGGACTACTACCAGCGCGAGATCCTGCGCCGCTCCGTGGACATGCGCCTGGCCTTCATGCAGTTTGCGCGCCTGCACTTCATCTCGGCGCAAAAGCGCCAGGGGCTGAGGCCGCTCTGGGCCTCGCTCACGCAGGCGTACCAGGCCGCCATGCGCCGCCTGCCCACGCCGCAGCTCACGCGCGTGCTGCACGAAGCGGTGCAATTCCAGCAGCCCCGGCGCAGCGGCATGTACCGCCCCAAGCTGCGCTACGCGCACCAGGGCGGCATGAACCCGCCCATCGTCGTCGTGCATGGCAACTCACTCGATGGCATCACCGACACCTACCGCCGCTACCTTGAAGGGCGCTTCCGCCGTGCCTTCAACCTTGAAGGCACGCCGCTGCGCGTGCAATTGAAAACATCGGCCAATCCCTACGCGCCGTGACCAAAGCCGACTATGCCCTCATTGCTGCCGTGGCTGCGTGCATGGCGCTCATGTTTGCGCCAATTCGCGGAAAGCCGCAGGAGGTGTATGGCATCTATGACGACCCGGCGCTGGCAGTGGGCGGCAGCGTGGAAGAAGTGCAGAAAAAGGAGGCGTTTTTCACTGCTGGCGGGTTTGCGGTGGACTACAGGGGTGAAAACGGCATGTGGATATATAAAAAAGCCAGGCTCATGCACCTTTGGACTTCGGACCCCATCCTGACCTTAATCATCAAGGACGGAAAAATAGTCGGGAAGGGCATACGGATGCTGGAGGGGAACTATGCCCTGTGTGGCGCACCTGCGGATGTGGGGGCGATAGAGCCGACACGCCCGGCGCCGGATGGCAGGGCATGTCTGGGGAAGGAATGATGGCGGCCACAAGGCATCTTCAAGGGGTATTACGTAGTTTCCGGCAACATAAGCCGGCAATGGAATGTATCTCGTTTGGGTATATTGTAGGGGCGCAAAAAGACAATCCCCTCGCCCTTGCGTGCGCGTGAGCGCACAGGCAGAGGGAGAGGGCAGGGTGAGGGTGCGCCGCGCTTCTGTGTTACCGTTGCGCGCTTTTCCACAACCGAGAACACGGAGCTATATCGTGAGCAATAACAAAGGCCAGCTTCTGCAGGAACCCTTCCTCAACACCCTGCGGCGCGAACACATCCCGGTGTCCATCTACCTGGTCAACGGCATCAAGTTGCAGGGACAGATTGAGTCCTTTGACCAATACGTCGTGCTGCTGCGCAATACGGTCACACAGATGGTCTACAAGCACGCCATCTCCAC
>ONTY01000168.1 GCA_900320815.1 uncultured Pseudomonadota bacterium | reverse complement strand
AAGTGGAGCACGTCATGGCCACGCAGACGCTGCTGGCGCGCAAGGCGAAAAACATGCGCGTGCGCGTGGCGGGGCAGGTGCAGCCGGGCGTGACCGCCAAAGACATCGCCCTCGCCATCATCGGGCGCATCGGCACCGCTGGCGGCACCGGCTGCGCCATTGAGTTTGCGGGCGAGGCCATCAGCGCCTTGTCTATGGAAGGGCGCATGACGCTGTGCAATATGGCGATTGAGGCGGGCGCGCGCGTCGGCCTTGTGGCCGTAGACGACAAAACGATTGACTACGTCAAAGGGCGCATGCTGGCGCCCGCTGGCGAGGAATGGGAACAGGCCGTGGCCTGGTGGCGCACGCTGCACACGGACGAGGGCGCGCACTTTGATGCCGTAGTGGAGCTGGACGCCGCGCAGATTGAACCGCAAGTCACCTGGGGCACCAGCCCCGAGATGGTCACGACAATTGGCGCCGTCGTCCCCGACCCCGCCGCCGAGCCAGACGCCACGCGCCGCGCCGCCATGCAGCGCGCGCTGGACTACATGGGGCTGCAGGCGGGCACGCCCATGAGCGCCATTGCCGTGGACAAAGTCTTTATCGGCAGCTGCACCAACAGCCGTCTGGAAGACCTGCGGCAAGCCGCTGCCATCGTGCAAAAGCTCGGACGCCGCATTGCCCCCACAGTGAAACAGGCGCTCGTCGTGCCGGGTTCGGGCATGGTCAAGCGCGAAGCCGAAGACGAAGGACTGGACCGGGTTTTCACCGCCGCCGGTTTTGAGTGGCGCGAGCCGGGCTGCAGCATGTGCCTGGCGATGAACGCCGACCGCCTGGAGCCGGGCGAGCGTTGCGCCTCCACCAGCAACCGTAATTTTGAAGGGCGCCAGGGTGCCGGCGGGCGCACGCACCTTGTCAGCCCTGCGATGGCCGCCGCCGCTGCCATCTGCGGGCATTTTGTGGACGTGCGTCAGATTTGATTTTTTCTTTTTCCTCTCCCTGAAACGCAAAGGAAACTGCCATGAAAAAAACCACCATCCTCAGCATGATTGCCATGATTCTGGCTGCCGTGACACTGGCCGGCTGCAACACCGTCAAAGGCGTTGGGCAAGATGTGCAGCGCGGCGGGCGCGCCATTGAACGCGCCGCAAACAAATAAAGCGCAGTATTCTCCCGGCGGCAGTGCACTGTGCGGCGCTGCCGCTATTCTTTTTTCAGGCACCAGGCATATGGAAAAGTTCACCACTTTGAGCGGTATTGTGGCGCCGATGGACCGCCCCAATGTTGATACCGACGCCATTATCCCAAAGCAGTTTCTCAAATCCATCAAACGCACCGGCTTTGGGCCGAATCTGTTTGACGAGTGGCGCTACCTGGACCGGGGCGAACCGGGCATGGACGCCGCCAGCCGCCAGCCCAATCCCGACTTTGTGCTCAACCAGCCGCGCTACGCTGGTGCCAGCATCCTGCTGGCACGCCGCAACTTCGGCTGCGGCTCCAGCCGCGAACACGCGCCCTGGGCGATTGCGCAATATGGTTTCCGCGCGCTCATTGCGCCGAGTTTTGCCGATATTTTTTTCAACAACTGCTTCAAAAACGGATTGCTCCCCATTGTGCTGCCCGAAGAAACTGTTGATGAATTGTTCAGGGACGTGTTTGCCACACCTGGCTACCAGCTCACCATTGACCTGCAGGCGCAAACCATTACCAAACCAGACGGCAGCGCCATCAATTTTGACGTGCAGCCGTTCCGGCGCCACTGCCTTTTGAACGGGCTGGACGATATTGGTTTGACGCTGCGGCACAAGGACGAAATCGCCGCCTTTGAAGCGCGGCGCCTGGCTGAAAAGCCCTGGCTGGCGCACACCATGCCCATCATGCAGTAATCAAGGAATATCGTATGAATATCGCAGTATTGCCCGGTGACGGCATCGGCAGCGAAATCGTTGCCGAAGCCGTCAAAGTCCTCAAAGCCCTGGACTTGAAACTGGAAATGGAATGGGCCGACGTGGGCGGCGTGGCCTACGCCGCAAGCGGTCATCCGCTGCCCGAGGCCACGCTGCGCCTGGCGCAGCAGGCGGACGCCGTGCTTTTTGGCGCCGTAGGCGACTGGAAATACGACAACCTCGAGCGCGCGCTGCGCCCGGAGCAGGCCATCCTTGGGCTGCGCCGCGCGCTGGGTTTGTTTGCCAATTTGCGCCCCGCCGTGTGCTACGAGCAGCTCACGCACGCCTCCAGCCTGCGTCCGGAGCTTGTGGCCGGGCTTGACGTGCTCCTCGTGCGCGAGCTCACGGGCGACGTATATTTCGGCCAGCCGCGTGGGCGCCGCAGCGCACCTGACGGCGCCTTTGCCGGCGCGCAGGAGGGCTTTGACACCATGCGCTACACCGTGCCCGAAGTGGAGCGCATCGCGCACATGGCATTCCAGGCGGCGCGCGGGCGCAAAAAACACCTCACCAGCGTAGACAAGGCCAACGTGCTGGAAACCTCGCAACTGTGGCGCGACACTGTCACCCAAGTCCACAAACAATATCCCGACGTGACGCTAGAGCACATGTATGTCGATAACGCCGCCATGCAGCTGGTGCGCGAGCCGAAAAAACTCGACGTCATTGTCACCGGCAACCTGTTTGGTGACATTTTGAGCGACGAAGCCGCCATGCTCACCGGTTCCATTGGCATGTTGCCATCGGCGAGCCTGAACGAGAAAAAGCAGGGTCTCTACGAACCCAGCCACGGCAGCGCGCCCGATATTGCCGGTCAAGGCATCGCCAACCCGCTCGCCACCATTTTGAGCGCCGCCATGATGCTGCGCTTCTCGCTGGACAAAGCGGGCGCCGCCGCGCGCATTGAAAATGCCGTGAAAAAAGTGCTGGCGCAGGGGCTGCGCACGCCCGATATTTACAGCGAGGGCACACAAAAAGTTTCCACCAGCGAAATGGGCGACGCCGTGGTGCGCGCGCTTGATTGAGTCTGTTGTTTTCCCGTTTTTCTCCAAAGCACCGCTGCGGCGGTGCTTTTTTTGCTGCATTGCACGATTGCACACTGCCGCCCGCGCGGGCTACCATCAGCGGCGCTGGCGTGCCCCGCTACGGGGCGGGGTGCTTGACCGGCGCATAAAGGAGACAGCGATGAATGCTTGGTTCGTGCAAATGCTCGAATGTGTTTTCCTGGCGGCCTTGGTCGCAGGCGCGCTGTTCGCCTTCCTGCACGCTGCAAGCGACGTGGCTTGCGGGCAGATGCAGCTCTCGTAGCCCTCATTGCTACGCCCCCAGAGCACCGCTTCGGCGGTGCTCTTTTTTTGTTTGTCATATCTATATACTCCACTTATAAATATTGGCTTGCCCGTATATTATACGAGTAAAGAGCACTATACTCCGTTTACCTTCTGTTGCCCCAAGGAATATGCGCATAAAAAAACCGGGCTGCGCCCGGTTTTCCATCTCATCCTCTTCTTTTACTTTGCTCCCCTCATAGGCCACTGATATTTTCCGCTGGCTGTCGATTCATCGAGCGATGCTTCCAGCCACAGAGCCGCAACAAAGCGTTTATTGAACATCAGCCACAAGAAAATCGGCATCAACGGCGTGAGCATCAAAAAGCCAAACTGGTAGCCGTAGGCCACCAACTCATAGCTCCAGCGTGGCCAGTGCAAATAGGCTTGCGCCTCTGGGCCTGAAAGCAACACGATATTGCGCAGCCAGTGAAAGCAAATACCCCACGCCTGTGCAGGCAGCAAAAGCGCGCTGCCCAGCAGTCCTTTCAAATACCAGCGTGGCGTGCGCGCTGCCAGCAGCATTGCCCACAGCAGCGCAATACCGTAACCATAGGTGGGGTAGCTGGCATCGGTGCTGATTTCCCCCAGTGCCTGCCCGCCAGCCGCGCCAGGCACACGCACCTGCACCAGCGTGTGCAGCACAGCGGTCATACCGTCTTGCTCCCAGCCCTGTGCCCAGGAAAAAAGCGCCTGCATACAACGCCCCGCCAGCCATACTGCCGGAGCTGCCAGCCAGCGAGCCGCCCAATACCACGCTGGCAGCAGCAGCGCCAGCCAAAACACGGACAGCAGCGCAAAGCGCACGATGATGGAAGACTTCTTCATGGCGCTTGCACCCCCACAGCCGGCGGCTGCGCCGCCGCAGCCTGCTGTGCCGTATCGCTGCGCCGCTGGCTGCGCGCCACATAGCGCATCCACAGCAGCCACACCGCCAGCACGTCCAGCATAATGAGTGCCTGCCACATATACAAATGGGCAAACTCAAACGCTTTGAAGTTCCATTGCCCAAGGAAAAACAGACTCACCACGCGCAGCAAATTCACCGACTGCACGGCCAAAAACCCCAAGGCCAGCCCCCAGAAGCGATCTCGCCACGACGCCGGAAACGCCAGGATGGCCGCCAGCAACACGATACTGGCCTCCACGCCATTGCAGCCTGCCTCAATAGAAATACTGAAATTCGCCGAAGGGCTGTGCAAAATGCGCCCATAGGAAATGGCACTGTGGTCAATCAAGCGCACGATGGCAGCACTGGCGCGGGCAATCAGCCCCGTCCACGGCTCCACCACAGCGCGCTGCACCGGCTGGAGCA
>ONTY01000157.1:8451-13196 GCA_900320815.1 uncultured Pseudomonadota bacterium | reverse complement strand
CATTGAGGAAAGTGTTTCATTCGTAAGCCTATTGCTGCCTTTGATGTGGTTTTCAAGAAAAATGATGAAAAATTCAGGCAGCGCAGGTCAGAATAAGAAAGAGAGTGAGGCACCAAGTATGCGAGAGTTTTCCATGCCGGCGCCCGCAAATAAACTTTTGACCTGGGTTCTGACCGTTGAGCGAGCTGCGATTAAATTCGGATTGCGACTGCCTTGGGGGGGATCGCGCCTTGTTGTTGCACGCAAAATGGCTTGAGATTGGTGATATGAGTATTCCCTTCAACCGCCCCCACATGACCGGCAAGGAGCTGTACTACATTGCCGAGGCACACTTCAATGGCTGCCTTGCCGGTGATGGGCCGTTTACCAAACGCTGCCACGAATGGCTGGAGCAGCGTTCTGGCAGCCGCAAGGCGTTGCTGACGCATTCTTGCTCTTCGGCGCTGGATATGTCGGCGCTGCTGCTGGACATCCAGCCCGGTGACGAAGTCATCATGCCGTCCTACACCTTCGTTTCCACGGCCAACGCTTTTGTGCTGCGCGGCGGGGTGCCGGTGTTTGTGGATATTCGTGAAGACACGCTGAACCTGGACGAGAAGCTGATTGAGGCGGCGATTACGCCGCGCACCCGGGCGATTGCCCCCGTGCACTACGCGGGCGTGGCGTGTGAGATGGACAGCATCATGGCGATTGCGCGCCGCCACAAGCTGCGCGTGGTGGAGGATGCGGCGCAGGGCGTGATGTCCACGTATAAGGGACGTGCCTTGGGCAGCATCGGCGACCTTGGCTGCTACAGCTTCCACGAGACCAAGAATGTGATTTCAGGCGAAGGCGGGGCGCTCCTGGTCAACGACCCCGACCTTGTGCTGCAGGCAGAAATCATTCGTGAGAAGGGCACGGATCGCAGCCGCTTTTTCCGGGGCGAGGTGGACAAATACACGTGGCAATCCGCCGGTTCATCGTTCCTGCCGGGCGAGTTGATAGCCGCTTTTCTCTGGGCGCAACTTGAAGAGGCGCAGGGCATCACGGCTGGCCGCCTGGCGCTGTGGCAGCGTTATCACGAAATGCTGGCGCCGCTGGAAGCCGAAGGGCTGCTGCGCCGCCCCATTGTTCCGCCCGAGTGCGCGCACAACGCGCACATGTATTACATCCTGCTCGCGCCGGGCATTGACCGGCAGCGGGTGCTGGGCGAGTTGAAACAAAACGGCATCGGCGCCGTGTTCCACTATGTGCCGCTGCATTCCTCGCCGGCAGGCCAGCGCTATGGCAGGACGTGCGGCGACTTGAAGGTGACCAATCAACAGTCAGAGCGCCTTGTGCGCCTGCCGCTGTGGTTTGGGCTGCCTGCGCAGGAGCAGGAGCGGGTGGTGAGTGTTTTGGCACGCACCCTGCGTTCAAATACTGTATAAGGCATACAGCCTATTGCCGGTGTATATAGCGGGCAATAAAGTCTTATATCAAGGAGTATTAATACCAAGCCGCTGCAGACACGCGTGCACGGCGGCGGTGGCCTCCAGCGGCAGCTCCACTGCCATGTCGGCAGCAAAGTGCGCCCACGCCTTGCGCTGCTCCTCACCTACCACGGTGATGATGGGAGTGCCCAGCGCGGCAGCTTGCGCAAACTCGGCGGCAAAGCCGCCACCGCCCGCTTCTGCGGCGCCATAGCGGTTGATGGCCAGCATATCCACGCCCGCCGCCAGTGTGCGCTGCAGCACGCTGCCCGCGTGCGCGAGTGCCTGCTGGTTGAGGCAGCAGCCGCTGGATTGGCCGCCAAGGTTCTGCGAAATCTCAAACACCTCGCCGCTTGCCACGTCCACCAAGTCCATGCGTTTTTGCCCGTTTGCGTAGCGTCCAAACCGCTGCACCAGCCCGCCCACGTGCACGCCTGCGCCCAGCAGTTGCCGCACGCATTGCTCGAGCAGCGCGTTGGCCACGTGCTTGCCCACGGGTTCAAAAAAAGCAGCCAGCAGCCAGCCTTGTGACAATGTGTGCATCCCGCTCTCCTCAAACAAAAAAAAGCGTCATTCTCACCCCACCATGACGAGTTCCCATGACATTCCCGCTCCCATGCGCCGCGCGCTGGCGCTGGCTGAGAGGGCACGCCTCATCTGCCCGCCCAACCCCGCTGTGGGCTGCGTACTCACCGACGCCAGCGGTGCCAGCATCGGTGAAGGCTGCACGCAAGCTGTGGGCAGCGCACACGCCGAAATCATGGCGCTGCGCGACGCCGCCGCACGCGGGCACAGCACAGTGGGCGCGTGCGCCTGGGTGACGCTGGAGCCGTGCGCGCACCACGGACGCACTGGCCCGTGCTGCGAGGCGCTGATTGCCGCCGGCGTGCAGCGCGTGGTGGCCGCTGCGCAAGACCCCAATCCGCTGGTGGCAGGGCGCGGCTTGGCGCGGCTCGGTGCCGCCGGCGTGCACGTTGCGCTGGCGGGCGAGGCGGCGCAGCGCGCCACGCGGGCGCTGAACCTGGGCTTTTTCAAACGCATGGAGCTCGGCACCCCCTGGGTGCGGCTGAAAGCTGCTGCCTCGCTGGACGGACGCACCGCGCTCCCCAACGGCGCGAGCCAATGGATTACAGGCGAGGCCGCGCGCGCCGACGTGCACCACTGGCGTGCGCGCGCCTGTGCCGTGATGAGCGGCAGCGGCACCGTGCTGGCCGATGACCCGCTGCTGAACGCCCGCGTCGATGGCCTGCCGCGCCAGCCGTTGCTTGTCATTTGCGACAGCGCGCTCCGCACCCCGCCCACCGCGCGCCTGTGGGGCGTGGCGGGGCGGCGTGTGCTCATTGCCCACGCCGCACGCGACGCGGCGCGCGAAGCTGCCCTGCAAAAGCAGGGTGCCGAACTGCTGCATCTGCCCGCTGCCGATGGGCGCAGCGTTGAGCTGCCCGCGCTGCTTGCCCAGCTTGCGGCGCGCGAATGCAACGAAGTCCATCTGGAAGCGGGTGCGCGACTGGCCGGCACCATGCTGACCGCCGGGCTTGTGGATGAAGTGCTGCTCTACCAGGCACCCCTGCTGCTGGGAGCCGGCGCCCCCATTGCCGCGCTGCCTGCCTTTGACGCCGTAGGGCAAGGCGTGCGCCTGCACTGGCATGAGGTGCAGCGCATTGGCGCCGATGTGCGGCTGCGGGGGTTTTTGGGCGCAGATGGCCTTTGAGGCATGAGGCTTGCATACTCATGCATATACACATACTCTGTCATGGAAAATCATAATACCAGCATACAATGCGGGCAGTGATGCTATACCGTGACGCTTGTGGCTCTGCTAAACCACGGTTGACGTCTTTCATGGGCGCGCAAGACGTCAACCGTGGTTTAGCAAAGGTCTGCACAATCCCACCCCAAACCCTTGCTGGCAGCCGGCGTGAACAGCGTTTTTTTGTCCGGGGTAGTTCTTTTTTGCGCTCCAAAATGTCCATTTTTTGAGCAATCGGGCATTTTTGGACGCATTTTGGGCGCAGTTATGCCATCTGCGCCAGTTGCTTTCTCACTTTCCACAGCTTGGCAAACATAAAGAGTATCGTCAGGCGCGAGGCGTTCTTTTTCAGCCCTCGGTAGCGCACTTTGGCGTAGCCAAACTGCAGCTTCACAACCCTGAATGGGTGTTCCACTTTGGCGCGCATGCTGGCTTTGAGCGGTTCCAGCTTCTCTGTCAGCTGCCCCTTGTCATCCTGTCATCCAAATAGCTGCACTTGTTCCTGTCCACCCAGAACAGCTCCGGAATGGCGTGTTCCATGGCGCTGCCGTATTGTCCGCGCATTTTGTTGTAGGCAATCCAGCGGTTGTGCGCTGCCGTCCTTTCCCCGGTGGCCAGTTCAGGCTTGTTATTGAGGAGGCGCTTCAAAACTGCGGGAAGCGAGGATATCCTCGCCCGCAAAACTCCGCCGCAGCCGAGGGCAAGATGTCCTCGCTTCGCAGGCTTGCAACAGGTTTTGAAGCGGCTCCCTAAGTGCCACAACAATACGAGCAGCCAAGGTGTCACAATAATTGGCGTAGCCAACAATGACGAAAAATATATCAAAACAAACTGTTCGCCATTTGCCAACTCGGCGACATTTTTCATAAACGGCACGATTTGCCCTTTTTGATGAAATCTACTGACCCGCAGCGCGTGGGCAGCATTGCACGCTGTGGTGTGCGGTATCGGCAACCAAGTCAAAAGAAGCCTTGCGCACGAAAAAGGAGGAAAGGAAAAGCGCAGGATGGTTGTTTCATCGGGCATGACAGCGGCGCCGTCAAGCTGTGCGAATGTGTGGATTGTAGTACTGTTGGGGGTAGGTTGTGCGGACAGTCCCCAAGCAAAAGAAATAATGGAACGCTATCGTAGCTTTGATTCCTACATTCAAATGGTATATAGACTCTTGCCCGCATGTTTTACGGGTAGTAAAAGATTTTTATACGGAGTATATGAATTGGTGGCACTTAGGCGGACGTATGACTGCCGTGGCTGTGCAGCCGCGCGTAGAGGCCGCCAGCGGCCAGCAGCGCGACGTGTGTGCCTTGCTCGGCGATGCGCCCGCGCTGCATGACGCAGATGCGCCCGGCGCGCTCAATGGTGGAGAGGCGGTGCGCGATGAGCAGCGTGGTGCGTCCCTGCATGGCGCGCTCGATGGCGCGCTGCACCAGGCGCTCGCTTTCGGTATCCAGCGCGCTGGTGGCCTCGTCCAGCAGCAGCACGGGGGCGTCTTTGTAGAGGGCGCGCGCAATGGCCAGGCGCTGGCGCTGCCCGCCAGACAGCTG
>ONTY01000157.1:4027-8445 GCA_900320815.1 uncultured Pseudomonadota bacterium | reverse complement strand
GAGCACGGTGTCCATGCCCTGCGGCAGGGAGGCGATGTGCTCGGCCAGATTGGCATCGCGCAGGCATTGCTGCACCCTCTCGCGGTCAATGTCGGCAGCGCCAAGGGCGACGTTGGCGGCCACGGTGTCGTTGAGCATCACCACGTCCTGGCTCACCAGTGCAAATTGCGCGCGCAGCCGCGCCAGCGGCCATTGGTCAAGGGGGATGCCGTCCAGCAGCACGCGCCCGCTGGTGGGCAGCACAAAGCGCGGCAGCAGGTTGAGCAGGGTGCTCTTGCCCGCGCCGGAAGGGCCGGCCAGCGCCACGGTTTCGCCTGCGGCCAGGTGCAGGGTTACAGCGTCCAGCGCGGGCGGGGCGCTTTCATCATCCCAGCGCACGCTGACGCCTTCAAAGGCGATGTCGCCGCGCGCGCGCTCCGGCAGGTTGGGAGCAGCGGTGGATTTTTCTTCGCTTTCTTCGGGCTGCACCTGAGCCATGAGGTCCAGCCCGCGTTCCAGCGCAGCCAGCCCGCGTGTGACGGAGCCGACCACATCGGTGAGGCGTCGCAGCGGCTGCACGAGCATGAGTATGGCGCTGATGAAGGAGATAAAGCTGCCGACGGTGACGCCGTGTCCAGTGGCGCTCTGGTAGAGCGCGATGCCGATGACCACCGAGAGCGCAATGGCGGCGGCCATTTGCGCCAGCGGCATGGCGGCAGCACTGGCGCTGGCGGTCTTGATGGACAGCCCACGCAGGTGGTGGCTCAATGCTTCAAAGCGCGCGGCCTGCTGGTTTTCTGCGCCGTACAGCCGCACCATGCGGTGCGCGAGCACGTTCTCTTCAACAACGTAGGCGAGCTGGTCAGTGGTCGTCTGCGCCTGGCGCGTGTAGCGGTAGGTGAGGCGCGACATGGTGCGCATGATGAAGGCGACAGAGGGCGCGAGCGCAAAGACGATGAGCGTGAGCTGCCAGTTCAGATACAGCAGGTAGCCCATGAGCGCGAGCATGGAGACGCTCTCGCGCACGAGGTTGAGCAGGGCATAGACCAGCGTGATGGCGCCAGTTTGCATCTCGTAGACGATGGTGTTGGCAAGTTGGCTGGCGCTTTGCTGCCGGAACAGGCCAAGTTCGGCGTGCAGCAGGCGGCCAAAAAGCTGGCGGCGCAGGGTTTTCATACCGTCGTTGGCGATGCGCACCAGCGCCCACTGGCTGCCGAAATACGCCACACCGCGCAGCGCAAACAGCCCCACGATGACGGCAGGCACAAGCCACACAGGCAATTTTCCGCCGGTGAAACCGTCGTCAAACAGGGGTTTGAGCAGCATTGGCACCGAGGCTTCGGTGAGCGCCGTCGTCACGATGCCGAGTACCACCAGCAGCCAGCCCAGCCGCCACTGACTGAAATACACCCAGATGTGTGCTAGCCGTGTGCGCAGCGGCTGCTGCGCGGAGGGGGAGGGCGAGGGGACGGCGGTGGACATGAGTGCGGGTGAAGTGCAGGAGACGCGCGCCATTCTGCACCGTTCTGTAAAACTTATGGGCAGGCGCCCCTGGGTGAAGCCGTCATCCAGCAAGGGTTTGAGCAGTGCGGGCACGCTGGCCTCGGACAGCGCGCTGGCTGCCGTGCCCAGCACGACGAGCAGCCAGCCCACTTTCCAGGCGCTGCAATACACCCAGATGCGCGCCAGGCGCACGCGCAGCGGCTGCTGGGCAGAAGGGGAGGGCGGCAGGGGCGGGAGTTTCAGTGGGTATGGCAGCGGGAGTATGGATTTATTTTTTGGCGGGCGCTTCAAATCTGGAAAAAGATAATCTGCAAATTCTTGAAATCCGAAAGCCTGCGCAGGACACCATCAATTTTTTTCTGGAAACTCATTATCGCGCTCCAGCACTTTAATGGCGGGCGCGGCAGGCGAAAAGGCAGGAGTCAGCAGCGCAAGGCTGTAAATCATTCTGGCGGCAGTTTTACGCATGCAAAAATCTCCTGTGCAATTGGCAAAAAGCGTCAAAAAGCGTCAAAAAGCGTATGAGTGTAGCCAGAGGGCGCCGTCTGCTCCTTTTCAAGCCGGGCAGTGGCGTCGCTGCAACGATTTTTTTGTGCAATGCAGCGTGCGCTGCGGCGCGCTTGTTACCATCGGCGCTTCACCACCTCCAACGGCTGCCTTGTGCAGCCGCTGTTTTTTGGTTTATGCAGCACACCACATTTCCCAGCCACCGCAGCGGCGTGCGTCGCCGCAGCCTGCTTGCCTTGGGCGCGTTTGGCGGCATGGTTGCCGCTGCGCCGGCGCTGGCGCAGTTTCGCGTTGAAATCTCTGGCGTCGGAGCGCGCCAGTGGCCGATTGCCATCGCGCCCTTTGTTGGCGAAGCGGGTGCGCCGCAGCAATTGAGCGCCATCATCGCCGCTGACCTGCAGCGCACGGGCATGTTCCGCATCGTGGACGCAGCGGGCACGCCGCTGAGTGACGCGCAGCGCCCCGATATGGGCGCCTGGTCGCAGCGCGGCGCTGATTCGCTGGCGGGCGGCAGCGCGGCGCGGCGCGGCGACGGGCGCTGGGACGTGCGCTACCGCCTGTGGGACGTGGCCGGTGAGCGCGACCTGGGCGGGCAGGGCTACGCCGCCTCGGCGGGCGACTTGCGTCTGACCGCGCACCGCATCGCCGACGACATTTACGAAAAGCTCACCGGCGAGAAAGGTGCCTTTGCCACGCGCCTGGCGTATGTGACACACGCGGGCGGGCGTTACACGCTGTGGGTGGCCGACGCCGATGGTGCCAACGCCCAGGCCGCTCTGAGCAGCCCGCACTCCATCATCTCGCCCACGTGGTCTCCTTCGGGCACGCAACTGGCGTACGTCTCGTTTGAGGCGCGCAAGCCTGTCGTCTACGTGCATGACGTGGCCACAGGCCAGCGGAGGGCGGTGGCGAACTTCCGTGGCTCCAACAGCGCGCCCGCCTGGTCGCCAGACGGGCGCACGCTGGCCGTCACGCTCTCGCTGGGCGGCGGCTCGCAGATTTATCTCATCAGCGCCAGTGGCGGGCAACCCAGGCGTCTGACCAACTCGCAGAGCATTGACACCGAGCCGGTGTTCTCGCCCGATGGCGGCACGATTTATTTCGTCAGCGATCGCAGCGGCGGCCCGCAGATTTACCGCATGTCCGCGTCTGGCGGCGCAGCGCAGCGCGTCACGTTCAGCGGCAGCTACAACGTCTCGCCGGCCATCAGCCCGGACGGGCGCTATCTGGCGTACATCTCGCGCAGTGGCGGTTACCGGCTGCACGTCATGGACTTGTCCACTGGCGCGGTGCAGGCGGTCAGCGGCACCTCTGACGATGAAAGCCCCAGCTTTGCGCCCAACAGTCGCCTGATTGCCTACGCCAGCCGCAGCGGCGGGTTGATGACTGTCACGCCCGACGGCGCCATCAAGGCACGCCTGACCGGTGCACCCAGTGGGCTGCGCGAACCGGCCTGGGGACCGCTGCCGCGCTGATGCCGCACCCTCACGCCTTTTTCCTTTTCCATCTGTTCCTTGAAAGAGAGTTTCCAACATGATGAAACACTATGTTTGGGCCGCTGTGCTGGCGGCAGCACTGGCAGGCTGCAGCAGCACCCCAAAAATTGACCCCGCCGTCGCGCAAGACGGCACAGCAGCTGGCCAGGCTGGCAGTGCCGGTATGGTGGAGCAAGTCACCGCTGGCGGTGACGGCTATGGCGCTGACGGCGCCGGTATGGGACCGGCTGGCGTGGGCAATGTGGTGTATTTCGACTTCGACAGTTTTGCCATCCGCGCGGATGGCCAGGCGGTTGTGGACGCACACGCGCAGCACCTGCGTGCCAACAGCGGGCGCAGCGCCGTGCTGGAAGGACATACCGACGTGCGTGGCAGCCGCGAATACAACCTGGCGCTGGGGCAAAAGCGTGCCGAAGCCGTGCGCCGCGCCATGACCATGATTGGCGCCACAGACGCGCAGATTGAAGCGGTGAGTTTTGGCGAAGAGCGCCCCGCCGCCTACGGCAGCAGCGAAAGTGACCACGCGCACAACCGCCGCGTTGAAATCCGTTACCGCTAAGCCGCTGGAGCCGTGAACCCATGAGCCGCAGCACCCTCCACACCCCCGCTGCGATGCTGCGCGCCGCCGCGCTGGCCACCTTGCTTGTGGGCGCCAGTGCGGCGCAGGCGCAACTGTTTGGTGACGACCAGGCACGCCAGGCCATCCTGGAGCTGCGTCAGCGGCTGGATCAGGCCATCACAGCGCAAAACCGCCTGGTTGACGAAAACGCGCAAATGCGCCGCAACATGCTCGAGCTCCAGCAGCAGATTGACGCCCTGCGTGCCGACATGGCCGGACTGCGCGGGCAGCAAGAGCAGCTGGTGCGCGATGCCGAAGAACTGCGCCAGGGGCAGGCTGCCACGCGCCAGGCTATTGAGAGCCAGCACGAGGCG
>ONTY01000157.1:0-3975 GCA_900320815.1 uncultured Pseudomonadota bacterium | reverse complement strand
GGCGCCGCGCCTGAGCACAGTGGCGAGGCGCCAGACGATCTGATGGCAGCCGCCTCCGGGGGCGCCGACGAGAAAAAAGACTACGACGCTGCGCTGGAGGTATTTCGTGCGGGCAACTTCAAGGCCGCACAAAAGTCCTTTGCCAACTTCGTCAAAACATACCCGCGCAGCGGCCTGGCGCCTTCGGCGCTGTTCTGGCTGGGCAACGCGCAATACGCCACGCGCAACTACAAGGAAGCCATCAGCAACTTCCGCTCGCTGCTCACCGCTGTGCCCAAACACGAGAGGGCACCCGAGGCCATGCTTGCCATTGCCAACTGCCAGATTGAACTCAAAGACCAGCGCGCTGCCCGCACCACGCTGCAGTCGCTCCTCAAAACCTATCCACGCTCGGAAGCTGCGCAAGCGGGCAAAGAGCGCCTGGCAAGCCTGAAATAACGCTGGCCTTTGCCCTGACTCCCAACCGCTGCGTCGGCGGGCAGGGGAAACGGAGGTAAGGTGATGAAGGCTATGCAATGGGTATGCGATGGTTGCCGGCTTGTTATGCCGGTAGCATCATGAATACTCAACGAGTATATTGGCAGATCAGGCTGCATCTTCCCGCTTTTCATGGCCACGCTCTGCTGCCCACACCGGTGAGCAGCAGAGCGTTTTGCTTTTTCAGCCGTGCATGGGCGTTTTCACAGAGTCGTGCCCTTTTTCGGGAGAAACAGGCCGGACATATCTGCACCCTCCAACTCCAGCAGCCAGATTTTTTTGCTGATGCCTCCTGCGTAGCCGGTCAGACTGCCGCCCGTGCCGACCACCCGGTGGCAAGGGATGATGAGAGAAAAGGAGTTGTGCCCCACCGCGCCGCCTATCGCCTGCGCCGACATGCGCGAAAGGTTGCGGCGCCTCGCCAGTTCCCGTGCGATGTCGCCGTAGGTCATGGTGTGGCCAAAAGGGATGGTCAGCATGATGCGCCACACCGCCCGGCGGAAGTCCGTGGTTCGCATGGCAAGCGGCGGGGCGAAGTCCGGGGCGCGAGCGCTGAAGTAGATGTCCAGCCAGCGCCGCGTCTGGTCAAAGACGGGCAGATTTTTTTCCTCGCGCTCTTCGGCCAGCGTATCGGCGAAATACTTTTGCCCGTCGAACCACAGGCATCGGTCGGCATTGCCGCAGTTGCGTGAGGGAGACAGATTTCTCATAGTATACAATGGCCATCAGCATAAATCAGCGACATTTTAATGATTATAGTATTGGGTATAGTTTTTATTTCATATACCCAGATGAAACGCATATGATTGCCGGCTTTTTATGCCGGTGATGAATGGATACCGTCCAAACATTGGCGCGACGGTGGCTGCGGGAGGCAGTGCCAGGCCGCTTCCCGGCACGCCGCACACGCGCTACAATACACAGTTTTTTCCTTGCCGCATCCTGTCTTGACGCCGGGGGCGGCTTTTTTCTCATCCACAAGGAGAATCAATGCGTCACTATGAAATTGTTTTGCTGATTCACCCTGATCAAAGCGAGCAAGTACCCGCCATGATTGAGCGTTACAAAAGCATGATTGTGGCCGGCGGTGGAAAAATTCACCGTCAGGAAGACTGGGGGCGCCGCCAGCTTGCCTACAGCATCAACAAACTCAATAAGGCGCACTATTTGTGCCTGAATATCGAAGCCGGGCAAGCCGTGATGAATGAACTCGAGCACGCCTTCCGCTTCAATGATGCCGTATTGCGGCATCTCACGGTGCAAACCAAAAAGGCGGAAACAGCACCGTCCCCCATGATGAAGAGCACCGAGCGCGAAGAAGCGCGCAAAGCGGCTGCACAACAGGCAGAAACTGCCGCTGTGCCAACTGCTGCCTCTGCTGCATAACCTCCCTCCATATTTCCCTCCCGTGAACCACACGCAACTAAGCGCCAGCGTTGCCGAGCAGGGCGCGCTGCGCCACACACCTGCCGGGCTGCCCGCGCTGGACTTGTGGCTCGAGCACGCCTCGCAGCAGCAAGAAGCCGGACAGATGCGGCGCGTGCGCGCCCGCATCCGCGCCGTCGCCCTTGGCGCTGCCGCCCAGCGGCTGGCAGGCCAGCCGCTGGGTACATCCTGGCGCTTTGAGGGCTTTTTGGCGGGCAGCGGCCTGCAGGCTTCGCGCGTGGTTTTTCATATTCAGGACTTTCAACAACAGGAATAACCCCCGAGAAAGCACCCAAATCATGGCTACATTTAAAAAAACTGGCAAAGACCGCCGTCCACGCCGCAACAACCAGTCACTGCTGTTTCGCCGCAAACGTTTCTGCCGCTTTACCGCCGCTGGCGTGGAGCAGATTGATTACAAAGACCTGGACACGCTGCGCGACTTTATTGCAGAAAACGGAAAAATCGTTCCTGCCCGCCTCACCGGCACGCGCGCCATTTATCAGCGCCAGCTGAACACCGCCATCAAGCGCGCACGTTTTCTGGCGCTGCTGCCATATTGCGACAAGCATAAAGCCTAATGCGGCAGGAAGGAGATGCATCATGGAAATCATTTTGCTCGACAAAATCACCAATCTCGGCAACCTGGGCGACATCGTCAAAGTGAAAGACGGCTACGCACGCAACTACCTCATCCCCACGGGTCGTGCGCGCCGTGCCACCAAACAGGCCAAGGAAGAGTTTGAAGCGCGCCGCGCCGAACTCGAGCGCCAGGCCGCCCAGCGGCTTGCCGAAGCCAAGGCGCTGGGCGAGCGGCTGCAAGGTGCCGCCATCAAACTCACGCAGCGCGCCGGCGTGGACGGGCGACTTTTCGGCTCCGTCACCAATCACGACGTGGCCGACGAGTTGCGCCGTCAGGGTTTTGACGTGCACAAAAGCCAGGTTCGCATGCCACTTGGCCCCATTAAAACCGTGGGCGACAGCACGGTGCAAATTTCCCTGCACACCGATGTGGATGTGGAAATCTCCGTGTCTGTTTATGGTGAAACCGCCTAAGCGTGTCACAGTTTTTGCCATTCACAAAAAGCCGCCCGCCAGGCGGCTTTTTTTACCCCTCTCTTGCCCGCTGCAACCATGATTGACGAAAATATCCCCGAAGGACTCTCGGACGATACCGCCTTGCCGGCAATTCCCGCCGACCCGCAGCTTGAACACCTGCGCACGCCCCCGCATTCGCTGGAAGCCGAAGCCAGCGTACTCGGCGGTTTGCTGCTCGATAACAGCGCCTTTGACCATATTGCCGACATTATTTCAGATGCTGACTTTTACCGCCACGAGCACCGCCTCATCTATGCTGCCATTGCCCAGCTGATTGGCGAAAGCAAACCTGCTGACGCCGTCACCGCAAACGAATATCTGCAGCGCCAGGGAAAATCCGAGGCCGCAGGCGGCCTACCATATTTGAGCCTGCTCACGCAGCAAGTGCCCAGCGCCAGCAATATCCGCCGCTATGCCGAAATTGTGCGCGAGCGTGCCGTATTGCGCCGCCTTATTGAAGCCGGCGACGCCATTGCCAGCAGCGCCTTTAACCCCGGCGCGCGCCCCATTACACAAATTGTCGATGACGCCGAAAGCCTGATTTTCAAAATCGGCGAAGAAGGCTCGCGCATGAAACGCGGCTTTCAGCCCATGCAGGCGCTGGCCGAGGCGCTCATTGCCCGCGTGCAAGAGATGGCCGACAATCCCAACGACATCACTGGCGTGCCCACCGGCTTTATTGACCTGGACCGCATGACTGCCGGTTTTCAGGCGGGCGACCTCATCATCCTTGCCGCGCGCCCTTCAATGGGAAAAACAGCGCTTGCCATCAATATCGCCGAACACGTCGCACTCAACGAAGAGCTACCCGTGGCCGTGTTTTCAATGGAAATGGGCGCCGCACAACTGGCCGTGCGCATCGTTGCCTCTATTGCGCGTATCGACCAAGGGCATATGCGCACTGGCCACCTTAGCGACGATGAGTTCCCGCGTCTTATTGAAGCGTGCGAAAAGCTGAAAAAAATCAGCCTGCAT
>ONTY01000112.1 GCA_900320815.1 uncultured Pseudomonadota bacterium | reverse complement strand
GCGCGAGGAAATTGCCGCCAACCTTGCCCCCGGGTTTATCACTGAACTCTATGCGCCCGCTGACGACGCGCACCCCAAAGCCGGCGAGCGCGTATTTTATACACGTCGCAACGCCAAATATATTGACACCGCCCGTGCCTGCATTGGACGGCTGGCGCCAGAGATGCAAAAGTTTTTTCTCGCCCCGCTGATGGCGGAAGCCTCGGTGCACGCCAACACCTCCGGTGTGTTCAAAGGATTTTATAAAGACAGGGATGGCGTGGGATGCTTTGGCGGCGCTGGCAAACATGCGCTACACCGCATACTTGGCGATATAGAACTACACGAACCAGTGCTTTCACGCTTTTTTGCTGCCAGTAAAGTGCTGCACATGGATGCACTTGCTGCCACGCGCGCCGTGCCTCAGGTGGATCTTGCCTACTTTGACCCACCCTACAACCAGCACCCCTACGGCTCCAATTACTTTATGCTCAACCTGATTGCCAGCGGCCAGCGTCCAGAAAATATCAGCCACGTCTCCGGCATACCGACCGACTGGAACCGCTCGCCCTACAATAAACAGCACAAGGCACGCGAGGCACTGTTTGCCGTCATTGAAGCCATCAAGGCGGAATATATTCTCGTTTCCTACAACTCCGAAGGATTTATCCGCTACGATGAGCTTGTGGACTATATGGCTCAATTGGGAAAATTATGGATTTTTGAACAACCATACAACACCTTCCGAGGTTCACGCAATCTGCGCGCGCGCAATATCCATGTACAGGAATACCTGTTTTTGCTGAAAAAAGCCTGATGCACCGCCGCGCCTACAATCTGCCCCTCTTTTTCGCTACAGCACGGGCAAGGGTGAGGGGCTATCCGTTCAAGAAATAACCAGAGTATCAATTCAGTGCCGGCATATAAAGCCGGCAACCACAGGCAACAGCATTGGGTATACATTCGGAACGGACACCGCGCCATGCAGCTTCACATCCTCGCCATCGGCCAGCGCCTGCCCGCGTGGGCGGAAGAGGCGTGCGCGGACTATGCGCGGCGCTTTCCGCCCACGCTGCGCTGCACGGTGAAGGCGCTGCGCGCCGAGCCGCGCACCAGTGGCAAAACGCCGCCGCAAATGATGGCGCTGGAAGCCGCACGCCTGCGCGCCGCCGTGCCCGCCGGTGCACGCATCGTTGCGCTGGACGAGCGCGGCGAGCGCCTGCGCACGCAACAACTGGCCGAGCGCCTCACGCGCTGGCAGCAGGAGCAGGGCGCGGGCGGCAGCGTCGCGCTGCTTATCGGCGGCTCCGATGGGCTGGATGAAGGGCTGCGCGCCGAGGCGCACGAGCGCCTGCGCCTCTCCGACCTCACCTTGCCGCACGCCCTCGCGCGCGTGCTGCTCATCGAGCAGATCTACCGCGCCTGGTCCATCACGGCGGGGCATCCGTATCACAGGGAATAGACATGCAGGCACAGGAACTGCTGGAAATTGTGTTGGACGATATGCCCGCAGAGAATGCGCCCGCCTTGCTTGCCTTTTTGCAGGAAAGGGGCGAGTGCAGCCGCGCCGATGGCAATCTGGCGGACGCGATGAAGGAAATGGGAGCGTGCTGCTTTATTTTTTCGCGCATGAATTTGGGGCGTGAATTGCGCGACTTTTCGGCACATTTTTATTTTGGCAATGGAACGTGGGAAGTGTGCCTGCTTTTTTTTCCAGCTTGTCGGGGATGGAGTTTAATGGCGAAGCGGCATACCTTGCACCAGTGCGCGAGGTGTGCAGGGAATTGTTTGCCACATTCCGACCGCGCCGCATCGTGTGCGGTTTCGAACCAGCTATTGATGATGACATGCGGATTTTCACTATTGAAGAAGGCGCTGCATGACTGAACCCCTCACCATCGCCCGCAGCGAGTTGATTCTGGGCGGGCAGAAAAGCGGCAAGTCGCGCCGCGCGGAGGCGCTGGCGGCGCAGTGGCTGCGGCAGCCGGGGCATGGCGCGGTGCTGATTGCCACGGCGCAGGCGCGCGACGATGAAATGCGCGCTCGCATTGCGCGGCATCAGGCGGAGCGCGCGGCGCGCGTGCCGGGGCTGCGCCTTGTTGAGGAGGCGAGCGCGGTGCCCGCGGCCATCATGCAGGCGGGCGGGGCGCAGGTGCTGCGCATGGTGGATTGCCTCACGCTCTGGCTGGCGCAGCGCATGGAGCAGGGCGCGGCGCCGGCGGCAGATGCCGAGGCGCTGGCGCAGGCCGTTGCGCGCTGCGCTGGCCCTGTGGTGCTGGTGGGCAATGAGATTGGGCTTGGCGTGATTCCGATGGGGCGCGAGGTGCGCGCGTTTGTGGACGCGCTGGGGCTGCTGAACCAGCGCACAGCGGCGGCTTGCGAGCGTGTGACGCTGATGGCCGCCGGCCTGCCGCTGGTGCTCAAGGGCTGAACAAGAGCGTGGCAAGGGGGCTGCGGCACTTGTCCATCTATACCGCAACGGTATACTTGGCGCCATGAAGGCAATCGTTTACCTGGGCAGCAGTGAGAAGGACTTGGACGCCTTTCCTGACAAGGCGTACGACGTGGCTCAAGATGAACTGATTCGTTTGCGCCAAGGCACCAACCCGACGCACTACCGCCCTATGCCCGAGGTGGCACCGGGTGTGTGCGAGATAAAAATCAACATCGGCACTGCATGGCGCGTGATGTATGTGGCAAACCGCAAGGAGGCGATTTATGTGCTGCATTGCTTTGAAAAGAAAACACCGCAGACGAGCAAGAAAGACAAGGACTTGGCAAGGCGCCGCTACAAGGCCATAGGACGATGATGAAAGGAGCAACAGCGATGGATTACAAAGTGCATACCAAAGGAGCGCCGGCGGGCGCTCCCGCTGCCGTCGATGATGAAGATGAGGGCTACACCATTGGCGCAGAAAACCCGTTTGCGAAGCGTTATCCGCCCGATGAGGCGGAAATCAAGTATTTGCGCATTGAGTTGCCGGTGCAGTTTGAGGTGCTGATTCGCTACTACGGCTGGACGCAGGCGGAGGCGGCAGAAAAATTCGGTGTGCCGCAGCCGCGTATCTCGGAACTGTTGCACCGCAAATATGAGCATTTCAGTGTGGAAACGCTGATTCGCATGGCTGCGCGCGTGGGCATCGTGATGCGCCCGCGCCTGCCCGAAGGTATGCCCGACAGCCTGCCCGATGGCTGGCCGCAGCCCCCCGTGCCCGTGCGTCGCCGCCGTGCAGCAGCGCCAGCGAAAAAAACTGCAGCCAAAAAAACTACCAGAAGGGCGCCAGCCCGTGCGCGCACTGCGGGCGCGGCGACACCGGCCTGACGGCTTGCGCCCATTGCACGCCGATGGCGGGCGACCACAAGGGTCGCCCCTACATGGCGCTCTTTTTATTTCGGAAAAACATATGAAGGCTTGTTCACGTTTGTTTTTTGCTGCGCTGCTGGCGCTGGTGCTTGTGCCGGCGCACTCACGCGAGGCGCTTCCTGCGGCTTCTGCTGCGTCAGCGGCTGCGCCCGCCATCCGCGTGGTGGGCGACGACGGGCAGGCGGTGCAGCTTGCGGCGGCGCCGCAGCGCGTGGTGAGCATGTTGCCCTCGCTGACCGAGAGCGTGTGCGCACTGGGCGCGTGCAGCAGGCTGGTGGGGGTGGACCGCTACTCCACCTGGCCGGCTGAGCTGGCGGCGCTGCCGCGCCTGGGCGGGGGGCAGGACCCGGATATTGAAGCCACGCTGCGGCTGCGCCCCGATTTGGTGCTGATGCCCACAGGCAATGCGCGCGCAGCGGCGCGGTTGCGCGAGCTGGGCGTGCCGGCGCTGGCGCTGAACATGCGCGATATGGCGGAGGTGCAGCGCGTGCTGGGGCTGCTGGAGGGGGTGCTGCAGCTGCCCGCAGGGCGCGCGCAGCAGGAGTGGGCGCGCATCAATGCCGCTGTTGACGCAGCGGCGGCCAGCCTGCCGCAAAGGGCGCGCGGGGTGCGCGTGTTTTTTGAGGCGGCGCCCGGACCCTGGGCGGCGGGCGAAGCCTCGTTCATCGGCGAACTGCTCGCGCGCCTTGGCGCGCGCAACATCGTGCCCGCCGAGATGGGGCCGTTTCCGCGCCTGTCGCCGGAGTTTGTGCTGCGCGCGCGGCCTGACGTGCTCATCGTGCCGGGGCGGGGCATGGGTTCCATCCCCTCGCGCACCTATTCCTACCCTGGCTGGCAGGCGATGCCGGCGCTGCGCGAGGGACGCGTGTGCATGTTTGAGGGCGATGAGTCCGACACCATCAGCCGCCCCAGCCCGCGCATCGCCGAGGCTGCGCGGCTGCTGGCGGAGTGCCTGGCGAAAAAGGCACCATGAATATCGACGTGATGGAACTGGAGGATTGGAGTGGGGAAATGCAGCGGCTGCGCGATGCGTTTTGCCACAGCGCGCAGCCGGCGCGCTGCGAAGTGCTCTGCGAGACGCTGTATTACTTTGAAAATCCGGCCATTGGTCACGAATACAAAGACCCGCTCCTCTGGCATATGCTGCTCGCTCTTGGGCCGCCGCACGGGGAATATATTCACAGCCTGATTTTCCAGATTGGCAAGTACCACAGCGCCTACTCGGAATATGTGCTGCACGCCTTTGCGCCGCTGATAACAAATGCCAGCATTGCCTGGCAATATCTGGTGAGCAGCGAGAATTATTTTGGAGAAAATATTCCACCACACTTTGCCGCCGCGTTTGACTGCATCGCCAGCTTTGCAGCGCCAGAAAGCAGCACGAAGCTGCGCGCAGGCACGCAGGAGGAAATAGGGCATTGGCACGCGGCGGAAAACATCCGCGATGCGCTGCGCGAGCAGCACTTGCGCTGGGATTGAAACAGGAGGGTATTGTTCGGTTGCCTGTAAGTATTGCGGGCAAACAATGTTTTAAGAGTGGAGTATATGAGGGAGGAGGAGAACACTCACAGCTCCAGCAAGTCCAGCGGCATGGCGCCGGAGTCGCGGTATGCCTCGTAGCGGCGCGCGAGCACTTGTGCCGCTTGCTCTACGATGATGTCGGCGTCGGTGTGGTTGATTTTTCGGTAAATGTATTTCCGCTTCTTTTCGCCACGTGCGGCAAGATAATCTGGCAGCGCGGCGTCAAACTTTTCCACGCGGCAGCGCAAATAAATCGATTTGTTTTCGTCAAAAAACAGGTGCCGCGCCGTCTGCGGGCTGTTGTGGTGCAGCCAGAATGGGTTTAGACGCCGCGCACCAATATGCCAGGTGCGCGTTTGGGTGCGTTCGGCGCACAATTCCAGCGGTGCTGTGGCGCTGGCTTTGGCTTTTTCAAGGCGGCGCAGCAGTGCAGATTTGAAATGGGCAACGGTGTTCATGGTGCTGGCTTCTTGGCGTTGACGATTGGTGTGGTTTGCACGCCATTTTATGAGGCTTATGTTTCGCAGCCGTGCGAGCGATGTAAAAATCAGTTGCGAAGGCAGCTGTTTTTGCACTGCAATAAAATGGCGGTGGGTGCATTGGAGTGCATGATTTTTTACCGAGGCAAAATGAAACACCTCATGAACAGCGCCGCACAGCGTGCGGCGCTTTGGTATTTCTTTGTTTCAGGAGTGCGGTATGGCAGATACAAACAGTGATACATCCCTTGAATCAGCGGTGCAGCCGGGCGCAGTCACACGTCACGCCGCGCACGG
>ONTY01000156.1 GCA_900320815.1 uncultured Pseudomonadota bacterium | reverse complement strand
CAGCGGCTCCAGCGAGCCCAGCCGCACGCGGCGGACGCCCGCCGCGCCGTGCACAGCCCGCACGGCGTCCAGAAGGCCGCGGTCCGTGCCCCTGCCGTAGCTGGCCAGGTGGATGCCGGTGACCACGATCTCCCGATAGCCCGCCGCCGCCAGCCTGGCTGCGCCCGCCGGTGACAGCGTTGGCCAGGCCAGCGCCGACCACGTTGCCCAGCATGCCGCCCAGTCCGCCGCCGCCAGCCTGGTTGCGTCCGCCGGTGACGGCGTTGGCCAGTCCGGCGCCGACCACGTTGCCCAGCATGCCGCCCAGCCCGCCGCTGCTGGCCTGGTTGCGTCCGCCGCCGCCCAGTGCGTTGGCCAGTCCGGCGCTGACGACGTTGCCCAGCATCCCACCGAGCATCTCGCGGCTCAACTGCCGCAGCAGCGCCTGGTGCAGCGCCGCCACCGAGCAGCCCGCCAATCAGGCTGCTCATGTCCAGCGCGTCGGCGCCGCTGTGGTCGCGCTCGAGTGCCCCCAGCAGGTTGTCGGCGCCGCCCGGCTGCTGGGCATTGGCGTTCATGGCGCCAACAATCATGGGCAGCGCCGCCGAAATGGCCTCGCTGGCCGTGGCGGTATCGGTGCCCAGTTGTTCGGCCATGTTTTGCATGGGCGCACCTTGCAGCTGGCCCAGCAGGTCGTTGATGAGGGATTCGCTCATGGCGGTGGTTCCTTGGAAAAAAGAAAAGAAGAGCGCGCGATGCTATCGCGGACTGCTTAGCGCATCTGCAGCCGCCCGTGCACCAATTCGGCCTGCTGCTGGCAGCGCGCGGCCAGCGCCTCGTCGTGCGTGACCAGCACCAGCGCCGCGCCGCCGCTGGCGGCGAGTTCCAGCATGAGGGCAAAGGCTGCCTCGGCGCTGCTGCGGTCCAGGTTGCCCGTTGGCTCATCGGCGAGCACGCACGCGGGCTGCGTGATGAGGGCGCGTGCAATCGCCACGCGCTGCCGCTCGCCGCCGGAAAGCTCAGCGGGGCGGTGCTGCGCGCGCTGCCCCAGCCCCACGCGCTGCAGCATTTGAGCCGCTGCGGCCAGTGCGGCATCGCGCGGTGTGCGGCGCACCAGCAGCGGCATGGCGGCGTTTTCCAGTGCCGTGAACTCGGGCAGCAGATGGTGGAACTGGTAGATGAAACCCAGGTATTGATTCCTGAGTGCGCCCTGCGCGGTGGGCGAAAGCTGCGCCCAGTCGTGCCCCATCAGTTGCACGCTGCCGCCCGTGGGCGCGTCCAGGCCACCGAGCAGGTGCAGCAGCGTGCTTTTGCCCGAACCCGATTGCCCCACGATGGCCAGCGTTTGCCCTGCGTGCACTTGCAAATCCACACCGTGCAGCACGGCGACGTCCAGCGTCCCTTCGGCAAAGCGTTTGGCCAGCGCACGCGCTTGCAATACGGGCAGCGCGGCAGTGGCGTTGTGTTCATCAGTTGTCATGGCAGCGGCAATTTTTTGAGCCAGCAAGCGGCGAGGGCGCGCATTGTGCGGGAGCCAGCGACGCGCAGGATAAAAAAATACTGCACCGTAAGGCATTTGATAGGCAGTAATATATGCCGGCAAACATAAGATACCCCTTTGGAAACTTCGTGGAATCAGCACGTCCTGTCGCACCGGTAAAGGTTTAGGGTATTACCGCATAGCCCGCATAATAAGCAGGCAAACGTTGATGTGCTCTTTGAGTATCTTGATACTATGAGTCTCAATGAGCTGTTGCCAGCTTGATACAAGAGCAAATGGCTCTATACCAACGGCCTTGCCTGGAGAGCCGCCCTTGCGTCGCTGTGTGTGTTTGAGCCTTGCAGCGGCGCGGAAACTCTGTCTTCCCCATCGTCACAGGCGGGTGCCAGCGCGGCTTTCCCAAGTGATGCTGCGATTGCAAATAATAGAGTATCCTCTGCACGCCCGTAAAAGATACGGGTAGTAAATAGATGGCATTGAGAGTATTTGCCTGCCGACGCGAGCGGCGCACTCCAGTCGCCGTGTTCTCTTTTTTTCCTTTTTCAACAAGACACTTCTTGTCCATGTGCCATGAGCGACGACACCTCTTTTGCGCCTTCCCAGCCTGCCGCTGCCACCACTGACCCTGCGGCCACACCTGCCGCTGCCCAAGACGGCGCCGCCAGCCGTCGCCAGCGCCAAAGCGAGCGGGCGCAGGCGCTGCTGGCGCAGCTTGGCGTCTGGCATCCGTTGCTGTTTGGCGAAACGCCCGCGCCGATGAAACTCGGCATTTTTCAAGAGCTGGCCGCCGCCCACCCCGAAGTGCCGCACACCGCGCTGCGCGCGGCGCTGCGGCTGCACACCCGCAGCACGCGCTATTTGCACGCGCTCGCCAGCGGCGCTGCGCGCCTGGATTTGGAGGGCAACGCCGCCGCTGCCGTGGCGCCCGAACACCTGTGGCAGGCGTTGGTTGAACTCGCGCGCCGTCGCCAGCGCCGCAGCGGCCAAGGGCAGGGCGCCTGGCTGCGCCGTCGCGCTGTGCAAGCCTGGGCACACAGCGGCGTGGCGCCCGGCCCGTGGGGCGATGCCATCCGCAGCCAAGGCAGCTTGGGCGAAGAGGCGGACGCGGCGCTGGACGCTGCGCTGCGCCAAGCTGCCGGGCAAGCAGCGCGCGATGAGGCGCTGCTGCGCGCTTTTGAAGCGGCTGGCGGCAGCGTGGAGGGGTTTGCTGCCTCCCTGGGCCGGGAGCCAGCCGCTGCCGCGCAGCAACTGGATGCTGCCCGCCGCCGCCGCGCTGCCGCGCCGCGTGATTTTCAAAAATGAGCCGTGGCGCTTTGCCGCCATCTTTGTGGCCGGCGCACAAGGCAGGAATTGAGCAACCGATGACAGGAGGCATTGCGGCTTCTTGCGTGGCCTGATGTTGCAGCGCACAATCGGTGCATATGCAAGACCAAGACACAGCCAATCTGTTCGTCCTCTCGGCGCCCAGCGGCGCGGGCAAGTCCAGTCTGGTGCGCGCGCTGCTGGCCGCAGACCCGCTGTTGGGCGTGACGGTGTCGCACACCACGCGTGCGCCACGTGGTGCGGAGCAGCATGGGCGGGAGTATTTTTTTGTTTCTGCCTCTGAGTTCGCCGCCATGCAGGGGCGCGGCGAGTTTCTGGAAAGCGCCACGGTGCACGGGCACAGCTATGGCACCTCAAGGCAGGCGGTGCAGGCGCGGCTGGCCGCAGGCGATGCGCTGCTGGAAATTGACTGGCAGGGCGCGCTGCAAGTGCGCGCGGCATTTCCGCAGGCAGTGCTGATTTTTGTGTTGCCGCCGAGCATGCAGGCGCTGCGTGCGCGTTTGGCTGGGCGCGGCGAAGATGCGCCTGAGGTGATTGCGCAGCGGCTGGCGAATGCGCGCGCTGAAATGGTGCGAGCGGCGCAGTTTGATTTTGTTATTATTAATGATGTTTTTGAGCAGGCGCTGCGCGAGTTGCAGAGCATTGTGGTGGCGCAGCGCCTGAAATATGCGCGGCAGCGTGCGGCGCAGGCGGATGTTTTCACCGCGCTCGGCATTGCATAAAAATAAGTTTTCAAAATCCACCGACACCATCAATCCACGACAACCAGAGGTATTGAATATGGCACGAGTCACTGTTGAAGACTGCTTGCAGCAAATCCCCAACCGCTTTCAGCTTGTGCTGGCGGCCACCTACCGTGCGCGTATGCTCGCGCAAGGGCATACGCCGCGCGTGGAAACGCGCGACAAACCCGCCGTCACGGCGCTGCGCGAAATTGCCGCTGGCAAAGTGGGGCTGGAAATGCTCCGGAAAGTGCCCTGACAGAGCCGCCCAAAAAGCGCCGCACTGTGTGTGCCGGCGCTTTTTTTTCGCTTTTTCCCACGATAAAAACATGCGTCCACAAGGCGCGCCAACCATTTTCCTCAACCCTGCCCACAAGGCATCAGCCCCTTGGAGCCTGACAACCATGCCCCACACCCTTGCACAACAAACTGTTCCAAGCGATTACTTCGCCCCGCTTGCCGCGCAGCTTGGCTATTTGAATGCCGATGAATTGGAGGAGGTGCGCGCAGCCTATACGTTTGCCACCGCCGCGCACGCGGGGCAGACGCGCCACAGCGGCGAGCCATACATCACACACCCGGTGGCCGTGGCCGGGCAGGCGGCGGCGTGGAAGCTGGATGCTCCCGCGATTGCTGCGGCGCTGCTGCACGACGTGATGGAGGACTGCGGCGTGCAACACGCCGCGCTGGCCGAGCGTTTTGGCACGCCGGTGGCCGACATGGTGGACGGGCTGACCAAGCTCGACAAGCTGCAGTTTTCCTCGCGCGAGCAGGGGCAGGCGGAGTCATTTCGCAAGATGCTGCTGGCGACGGCGCACGACATGCGCGTCATCCTCATCAAACTCGCCGACCGGCTGCACAACATGCGCACGCTGGGCAGCTCGCCGCAGCGCAAGTGGGCGCGCATCAGCGGCGAGACGCTGGAGATTTACGCCCCCATTGCCGCGCGGCTTGGCCTGCACCAGGCGCAGCGCGAGTTGCAGGAGCTGGCGCTGCGCTTTACCCACCCCTGGCGCTACGACGTGCTGCGGCGCGCAATGCACAACGCGCGCGCGCGCAGCAGCAGCGCCATTGCGCAGTTGTGCGCACAGGTGCAGGCCGCGTTTGCTGCCGCGCAGGTGCAGGCGGGCATCAGCGTGCATGAGCGCACGCTGCCTTCCGTTTACCGGCGCATGCGCGAAGGCGGACGCAAGACGCTGGCGCAAGTCAGCGACCAGCACGTGCTGCACGTCATCGCCAGCAGCCCGCAGCAGTGCTATGCGGCGCTGGGTGTGCTGCACCAGCTCTTCAAACCCGTGCCCGGGCGCTTCAAGGACTACATCGCCATGCCCAAGAGCAACGGCTACCAGTCGCTGCACACCGAGTTGCTGGGTCCCAAAGGCACCACGCTGTACGTGCACATCCGCACCGCTGCCATGATCTTGCGGAAGGTCTCCAGCGCCTCGCGGTACTGCGCGAGGTACTCGGACTCGGAGAGTTTGTGTTTCACCTCTTCGAAATACATCTCGTACCGATCCACGCGGAGGTCGTCATAGAACATGTAGTCTTCCCGGTAGCGGTTGGCGAAATACTGCAGGATGTCGAATTCCTGCTGGCGCTGCCGCAGGGTGCCACGCCCATTGACTTTGCCTACGCCGTGCACACCGGCGTTGGCGACCGGGCCACGGGCGCGCAGATTAACGGCGAGCCGGTGCCGCTGAGCCGTCCGCTGCACAACGGCGAGGTGGTGGAAATCCTCACCACCGCCGGCTCCCGTCCGAAAGCCGAGTGGCTGCAATTTGTGCGCACCGGGCGTGCACGGGCGCGCATTCGCAGCCAGTTGCGCGAGCGCGAGCAAGCGGAAATGCGCGCTCTGGGCGAGCGGCTGCTCGCGCAGGCGCTGCGCGCCGAAGGGCTGCCGCACATTGATGAAGAGCGGCGCGTGGCGCTGCGCGAAGAGGTGCTGCACTTTGCTGGCAAGCGCACGCGCGAAGAGCTGTTTGCCGACATTGGCGCCGGGCACATCAGCGCCAGCGTGCTGGCGCGCCACATTGCCATGCAGCTGCGCCAGAGTGGCGTGCAGGCCGACGCGCTCACCCTCACCCTCGCGCGCTATGGCGCTGGGTCAAGCGGCATGGCGCACGAGGAGGACGCCGTGCTGCTGGACGGCGCACCTGATGTGCGCATCCGCTACGCGCGCTGCTGCCGCCCTATTCCGGGCGATGCGGTGCTGGCATACCTCGAGCATGGCGAGGGGCTGGTGGTGCACACCGAACGCTGTCCAGCGGCTGGCGAATTGCGCCGCAAAGACTCGGGGCGCCTGGTGCCCGTGACCTGGGACGAGCCGCAGCGGCTGTTTGCCGCCGACATCGTCGTGACGGTGAGCAACGGCGTGGGCGTGCTGGCGCGCGTGACCGCCGCGCTGGCCGATGACGGCGTGGACATCACCCGCATCCACATGGACGATGACGTCTCGCAGCAAGGCGTGCTGGAAATTGAGTTCACCGTCACCGTGCAAG
>ONTY01000227.1 GCA_900320815.1 uncultured Pseudomonadota bacterium | reverse complement strand
CCAGCCGCCCTGCCCTTTTTCTTCCGGCGGCTGTTGTTGGCGCAGTTCGGCCAGCGCCTTGACGAGAGCCAGCGCCCCTTCGCGCGGCGGGTCAATGAGCCAGCGGGCGGCGGCGCCGTCGGCAAGGAGCAGCTCAGCCGTCATGTCAAAGAGGTTGCGCGCGGCAAAGCTGGCCTGCCCCATCTGGCGCGTGGCGCGCGCTGCTTCGTAGTTGGCGCGGGCGCGCGCGACGAGTGCCTCGCTGCCTTCCACGCCGAGCACCTCAGCCGCTTGTGTGGCAATGGGCAGGGTGAAGTTGCCCAGACCGCAGAACCAGTCAATGACGCGCTCGCCCGGCTGCACTGCCAGCAGCCGCAGCGCGCGGCTGACGAGCACGCGGTTGATGTGCGGGTTGACCTGCGTGAAGTCCGCCGGGCGAAAGGGCATGGTGAGGCCGAACTCCGGCAGGCTGTAGTGCAGCGGCGGCGTGCCTTCGTCCAGCGGGTGCAGCGTGTCTGGCCCCTTGGGTTGCAGCCACCATTGCACGCCGGGGTGCGCGGCGGCAAAGGCGCGCAGGCGCGCTTTGTCCGCGTCGGAAAGCGGCGTGAGGTGCCGCAGCGCCAGCGCCGTGGCGCCCTCGCCGCAGGCGAGTTCAATTTGCGGGCTGCTGTCGCGTGCGTCCATTTCCGCAATGAGGACGCGCAGCGGCAGCAGCAGCGCGCTCACCTGCGGCGGCAGGATGGCGCAGCTTCGCATGTCGGCGATGTAGCGGCTTTTGCGCTCGTGAAAGCCGATGAGCACTTCGCCGCGCTTGACGACGTGGCGCACCGCGAGGCGCGCGCGCCAGCGGTAGCCCCACGCCGGGCCTTGGAGCGGGCGCAGCATGAGCGCGGGGCGCACGCGCCCAAGGTGCCAGAGCGCGTCTTCGAGCGCGCGCTGCTTGATGGCGACTTGCGCGGCAGCGTCCACGTGCTGCATCAGGCAGCCGCCGCACGCGCCCTGGTGCAGGCCAAAGTGCGGGCAGCGCGGCGCCACGCGCAGCGTGCTTTCGCGGTGGATGACGGTGAGGGTGGCGGCTTCCCACGCCTCTTTGCGGCGCGTGGTGCGGGCGCTGACCTGCTCGCCGGGCAGCGCGCCTTCAATGAAGATGACTTTGCCCGCGCGCCGCGCGATGCCGCGCGCCTGCAAGTCCAGACTTTCAACGTGCAGCCAGTCTGCGGGTGCAGGGGCAGTGGTTTTCTGGTTCATGGGGAGGAGCCAAAAATGAGAGAGCCTTGGGGGCTGGACGCCCGCCAAGGCTCTTTTTGTGCAGCCGTGCGTGACCGCTGGTGTGCCTAGCGCGCGGGCAGATATTTGGCAGGGTCAACGGGGCGGCCTGAACGGCGGATTTCAAAGTGCAGGTTCACGCGGTCGGCGCCGGTGGAACCCATCTCGGCAATCTTCTGGCCACGGCGCACGTTTTGGTCTTCCTTGACCAGCAGGGCGCGGTTGTGGGCGTAGGCGGTGAGGAACACGTTGTCGTGCTTGAGGATGATGAGGTTGCCGTAGCCGCTGAGTCCCGAGCCGGCGTAGACGACTTTGCCGTCAGCGGCGGCGAGCACCGGGTCGCCCGCTTTGCCGCCGATGTTCAGCCCCTTGTTGGTGTCGCCGTCAAAGCGTTTGAGCACCGAGCCGCTGGCAGGCCAGGAGAACTTGACAGAACTGGCCACTGGCGCAGCAGAAGTGCTGCCGCTGGCAGCGGTGGAAGTTGCAGCCCTGGCGGCGCTGGGCGCGGCGGCAGCCACGGCAGGAGCGGCACTGCCAGCGGTGGGCGGCACGATGCGCAGCACCTGGCCGACTTCAATGAGGTCGGGGTTTTCCAGGTTGTTCCACTGGGCGATGCTGTTCCACGGCTGCCCCACTTCGGCGGCGATGCGGCGCACGGTGTCGCCCGGGCGCACGGTGTAGTAGCCGGGGCGGCCAGCGTTTTCAAAACCGGGCAGCGTGGAGGGGTCCACGCGCGAGGGCATTTGCTGGGAAGTGGCGACGCGGTCTTCCACAGGGGCGCGAGTGGTCGATGTCACGGTGCAGCCGCCAAGCAGCGCCGCCGCCAGCAGCAGGCCCCATGCAGGGCGGGCAAAACGTTTGAGGGGGGAGAACATGGTTGCGAAGTCGGGTGTGTGTTGCGCGATGTGCAGGCGCAGCAACCGCTGCCCTGCTTTCTAAGAGACGCCGGATTTTAGGGGGACAAAGCGCACTGCTTCCAGCACACGCTGCTCAATGCCGGCCAAAGTTTTGTCAATAACGACCAGAACTTGCACGCCACTCTTGTGTGCGATTGGTGCCACGATGCGCCCGCCCACAGCCAGCTGCTCTACCCAAGCGGCGGGCACGGCCTCGCCACCGGCGGCGGCGACGATGCCCGCATACGGCGCTCCCTGTGGGTAGCCCACCATGCCGTCGCCCAGGATGAGGTGCACATTCGCAATACGCAGCGGGCGCAGGTTTTCGCGCGCTTTTTCGTGCAGCGCACGCAGGCGCTCAATGCTGTAGGCCTCCTCGGCGATGTGGCCAAGCACCACCGCCTGGTAGCCGCAGCCGGTGCCAATTTCCAGCACGCGCCCCAGGCGCTGGCCATCGGGCGTGCGCACGCCCCCTTGCACCAGCAGCTGCAACATGCGCGCCACCACGCTGGGTTTGCTGATGGTTTGCCCCAAACCGATGGGCAGCGCATCGTCGTCATAGGCGCGCAGCGCCAGCGCGCTGTCAACAAAGTGGCGCCGGTCGACGGCACCAAGGGCGCGCAACAGCAGCGCATCGCGAATGCCAGCGGCCATCAGGCGCTCAATCATGCGCGCGCGCGCCGCAATCGCGTCGTGCACGCGCGGCGCGGCGCTCTGGCGCACAAAAGGAAAGCCGGGGCGGCGTGGAGCGGCACTCACTTGTCCTCCTCCCCTTGCGGTGCCAGCACACGGGCCAGGCCCTGTGCCCAGTACGCCAGCGCTGCGTGATCCGTCATGTCCGCTTTCAGTGGCGTGATGCTGACGTGCCCGGCAGCGACGGCGTGGAAATCTGTGCCCTCGTCCGCATCCGCCGCCGCGCCCGCCGCGCCAATCCAGTACATCGTGCGTCCATGCGGGCTGGGCATCACCACTGCCGCTTGCGCCGCGTGCCGACAGCCAAGCCGCGTGACGCGCGGCGCCTTTAGCGCCTCAAACGGCAAGTTGGGAATATTCACATTCAGCAGCCACGCACCCGTAGGGGGCTGCGCGCCCAGCCGCTGCACCAGTTGCGCGGCAAAACGCGCTGCATCCTCCAGGTGCTGCCAGCCGCGCTCAATCTGCGAAAACGCCAGCGACGGGATACCCGCCAGGTACCCTTCCATCGCCGCGCCCACCGTGCCGCTGTAGAGCGTGTCGTCGCCCATGTTGCCGATGTCGTTGATGCCCGACACCACCATGTCAGGCCGCCAGTCCAGCAGCCCCGTGAGCGCGATATGCACGCAGTCCGCTGGCGTGCCGTTCACGTAGCGGAAACCATTGGGCGCGCAGCT
>ONTY01000317.1 GCA_900320815.1 uncultured Pseudomonadota bacterium | reverse complement strand
TCAGGATCAGCTCCTTCACGCCGCCGGCGGCGAGCGAGGTGGCCTCCTCGACCAGCTCCTCCATCGGCACGGAGCGGTGCGCGCCGCGGATGAAGGGAATGGCGCAGTAAGAGCAGCGGCGGTCGCAGCCTTCGGAAATCTTCAGATAGGCGTAGCCCTGCGGACGGGAAATGCGCCGTGCATGTGCTGCGAGACTGGAAAATCCGCCCAGGCGCGCAGTTTGCCCTGCGCCTTGCCGTAACGGAGGCGGAAAGCTGGGTGCTGGCTGACAGGCAGGGGTTTGCCAAGGTGTTTGGCGTGCCGCTCAACAAACTGCCGCAGCACCCGGACGAAGAAGCTGACCCCAAGCGCCTGATTATGTCGCTGGCGGCGCGCTCCAAAGTGCGCCTGCTGCGCGAGGAAATGCTTGCGGCGCGTGACACCAGCAGGCGCGGCGCGGGATATACGCTGCATCTTGTGGATTTTGTTCGCGGGCAGTGGAATATTGAAATGGCCGCGCAGCATTCGCCCAGCCTGGCGCGGGCAGTGGCGCATGTCAGCCGGCTGGGGCAGGACGGCGCATGACGGGTGGTGGAAATATGGAAAAACCTCAATCGCTGATCATCAATTCCCCCTACGCGCCGCCCACGCACCACTGGGCGCGCGCCAGCGGCGGCAAGCTAAATCCGCAGCCCGTGGCAGGGCGCCGCAAAGCGGGCTACGAGATTTTTGACACACGCAACAACACGGTGCGCAGCGTGTCGCTGGATCTGGTGAATACCATCCGCGAGCGTGTTGATGCGTGGCGCGCAGCGGAGTATCCGGGCGTCACGAATATCACGCGGCTGCTGCTGGAGCACTGGCACGCGGATGATGTGGCGCGGCAATATCCGCTGTATTTCTGCCAGCTTGAGGCCATTGAAACGCTGATATGGCATGTGGAGGCGCCGGCGGAATATAAAACCGGCATTTCCATCGTGGGCGATGGCGGTGCGTGGGATCGGCTGTGCTGCAAAATGGCCACGGGCAGCGGCAAAACGACGGTGATGGCGATGATTGTTGCCTGGCAGGTGCTCAATGCGCTGGCGCACCCGCAGCGCAGCAATGATTTTTCCCGAGCCATTTTTGTGGTGACGCCGGGGCTGACGGTCAAAGAGCGCCTGCAGGTGCTGCGCCCGGGGCACGCGGACAATTATTACGACGCTTTTTCCATCTGCCCCAATGCGGCGCTGCGCAAGCGGCTGAACAGCGCCGAGATTGTGATTGAAAACTGGCACAGCCTCATGCCGCTGAAAGAGCCGGAACATTCCGTGGTGAAAAAGGGCGCGGAAAGCGACGAGGCGTTTGTGCGCCGCGTGCTCGGGAGCATGGCGCAGCACCGCGATATTCTGGTGCTCAACGACGAGGCGCACCACGCCTACCGCAAACCGGCAGAGGCAAAAATCAGCAAACGCGATGCCGCGCTGCACGGCATTGACCTGGAGGCGGCAACGTGCTGGATTGAGGGGCTGGACCGCATTCACGGCGCGCGCCGCATTGCGCGCTGTTTTGATTTGTCTGCCACTCCTTTTGCGCCCACGGGGAAAACGAGTACGGAACAGGCGCTTTTTTCGTGGGTGGTATCAGATTTTGGATTGAATGACGCCATTGAAGCCGGGCTGGTGAAAACGCCGCGCGTGGTGGTGCGCGACGATGCTTGGCGTCATCACGGCGGTGTTCGGCGGCATACTGCGGGACATCTGCATAAACGAGGTGCCGCTCATATTCCGCAAGGAGCTTTACGCGCTGGCATGCGCGGCGGGCGGGGCCGCGTACTTCCTGCTGCCGCTCGTCGGAGTCGAGAACGCATACGCGAGAAACCTCATAGGCGTCGGGCTGATATTCGCGATCCGCGCGTGCGCGATCAAATATCACATCGGCGTGCCGGTGTTCCTCGGGCACGGCACGGCACTGCAGCACCACCACAAACACCGCGGCGAACATGGCGCAGGCGGGTCAGGCGTCCGCATATCCATTCAGAAGCCAGTGAACGAAAACCAGTGCGGCTGCCCTTGCGGCACCTGATTGCGCCGTTCTCGTCTTTTCAGAGAAATGGCCTGCTCACCCCCTGCCAGGAAATCTTCAAAATTACGCAGCCGCGTTTCGTGGTCGCGCGTCAGCGCCAAACGCAAATATACGCCGATATATGCGTAATGCGCAACAGCCATCAATTTGCGGGTTCCTTGCATAAATCTCGCGTTGCACCCCTAAAC
>ONTY01000331.1 GCA_900320815.1 uncultured Pseudomonadota bacterium | reverse complement strand
TCAAGGTACAGGAAAAGGTAATGTGGAAGAATGGGTGCAGGACTGGATGGATGGCTACATGGTGCGCGCCGTGACTGACCCAAAGGGGCCGGGTGAAGGCAAATGGCGTGTATATCGCGGCGGCGCCTGGGATGGCGGTGCGCGTTTTTGCCGCTGTGCCAACCGCAGCGGCGCTGTGCCAAGGCAGCGCATCAGCGGCGTGGGCATGCGTCTGGCGTGCGATATTCTGGAGCAGAAATAATAATAATGGGAAGCGCAGCAATGAATATGGCAGTGCAGGAGGTAGTCAAGGCATTCAAAAAGCGGCTGCTGGCGCTGGGCTTTACCAAAAAAACCGATCGCCTGTTTTGGTACGACAACAACGGACTGTTCTACGTTGTCAGCTTCAAAATGAAGGGGCGGGAAGTGGTAAAAATTGGACTGGAAATCAGCCATGCCGCTCTGTTTGATGATGGTGTGCCCAAACAGGGCAGCAGCGCGATGGGTGGCTGGATAGGGCGCGGCGGGCTGTGCAACGGAGGCAGCCTGCATCGGGATGAAGACAGCCTCCTGAAATGCCTGGGCGATGCGCTGGATGCGGATTTTCTGGAGCGTGCAGTGCGCGAGTTTTTCAGCTCTTTTGTCACTGCGGCTGACTGGCAGGCGGCTCTTGGCACGACGGTTGAGAATCAGGTGAATTGGCGCTGGTATACTGATGACTGGCGCAACGATGCGGATATTTTTGATATTCCCATCCGTGCGGATGCAGGCGGTGCGCCGCCGCCGTGGCGTCTGAACGAAGCAGGCGGCATGAAAACCAGCGAAGAGTTTCGGCGCAGCCTCACTGCGCTGCTGGCAATCAATGCGCGGCACTTTGGCTGGCATATGCGCGACGAGTTGCAGCTTGTGCGGCGGCGCGGGGCGGTGTATGAGTGTGTTTGCCTTGTGCCCGATGATGTCAGCGTATTTTGCGGTGTGCGCGCCTTTATTGGCAGCGATGCGTTTGCCAGCCCCATGACCAGCCCGGTGGCCAATTTCAGCGATGATTTTTTGCCTGGCGCCGTGTGGATACGCACCAGCGAATTGCTTGGCAATGCGCGGCTGCTGAAAGATTTGCTGGAAAAAGCAGCGATATTTTGCAGCCAATTTAATACGGCGCAGGACTGGCTGGCGTATATTGAAGGGCGAGCAGAGATGCAATCGCTGGCGTTTGGCTGGTTTCAGCGGTTCAAGGATGTGCGGGAAGGTTAAGGAGCCGCTTCACAGCAATGGGAAGCGAGGGCGTTCGAAGAGCACTGCGTCCGATAGCGCACACAGTGGAGTGCAGAACAGGCAGAGATTTCTATGGGTATGGCTGCAATGCCGGCTTGATAAGCCGGCATTGAGTGATGTCTACAATGAGTATATGGTTACGCTGCGGCCACCGCAGGTTCGTTGCCCAGGGTGCCTTTGAGTTCGTGGTCGGTGATGGCGCAGACGGTGGCGTCGGACCAGACGTTTTCTGCGGTTTCCACCATGTCAATGATGGCGTAAATCGGCAATATCACGCCCATCAGCCCCAGCGGCATGCCTTGCGCAGCCCATCAGCCCCAGCGGCATGACTTGCGCAGACATGAGCGAGAGCGTGAGGAAATAGCACCCCATTGGCACGCCGGCGTTGCCGATGGCAGCGAGCACGGAAATGCACGCCCACACCAGCATTTGCCCGATGGACAGCTGCACGCCGGCGTTTTGCATCACAAACAGCGAAGTCACCAAAATGAAGGCGGCGCAGCCATTCATATTGATGGTGGTGCAAATGGGCAGCACAAAACGCGAAACCCTGGGATTGACGCGCAGATTTTTTTCCGCCGTGGCCAGCGTGACGGGCAGGGTGCCCGCCGAGCTTTTGGTAAACAGCGCCACGGCCAGCGCGGGCGACATTTGCCGAAAAACATACAGCGGCCTCAGCCCGCGCGCCCACAAAAACAGCGGCAGCACAATGGCAATCTGGATGATATTGCTGCCCATGACGACGGCGACGTATTTACCCAAGGCGCCGACAATCACGCCCGCTTCAATTTGCGCGGCAAGCTGCGCGGCAAACGCCAGGATGCCCAGCGGCAGCGCCCAGAGCAGCGCGCGGATCAGGGTAAAGAGCAGCTCTTGCAGGCCGTCTAGAGCCGTCAGAATGAGGCGGCGCCCGTCGCTGTCTGGCATAAACGCCAGCGCCAGACCGATGGCGGCGGCGATTATCAGCACGGAGAGCACGTTGCCCGATAAAAAGGCTTGCAGCATGTTGTTGGGGATGACGGACAGAATATGGTCGTAATACGACATGGCGGCGGTTTTTTCCGGCACCTTTCCGGCGCCCACAATATCGGCTGGTAGGTTGCCGGGGGCAATCATCAGATACATCAGCAGCGCAATGGCAGAGGCGGCAAAGGTGGTGAGCAGCGTGTACGTCAAGGCGCGGGCAAAAATGCGCCCGGTGTCGCGCTGTGCGCCAAGGCGCGAGAGCGTCGTCATCACGGCCAGCGCAATCGTGGGAATGGCGACAAACTGGAACAGTCGCGTGAATATGGTGGCGATAAAGTCAAAAAATGCGTTGAGCGGCGCGATGCCCAGCCAGCCCAGAATGCCGCCCAATATCAGTGTGCCAAACCAGAGCATGAGCTGGCGCTTGTTTTGACGCACGCTTTCGGCGTTGGTGCTGAGCGCGGCGCGTGCGGCGGTATTCACGTCGGCTGCGGCGGCGGTGTTTTCCGGAGTTTCTGCCATATATTTTCCTTTCAGGAATGATTGAAGAAAAAGGATATTGTGGATTTTGCCAGAGGGCATCGCTGCTGGCAGCGGCGTTTCACCACCCACCGCCCAGCGCCTGATAGAGCGCGATGGCAGCGGCGTCGCGCTGCGCCTGCGCTTCGTGCAGCGCCTGCTGCGCCTGCTGCGCTGCGAGTTGCGCGGCCAGCGCGTCGCTGCGCAGCTTTTGCCCGGCGGCATAGAGTTTTTGCGTGCGGCTGGCGGCGCGGCGGGCATCGCGCAGTGCGCGCTCCAGTTGGCTGATGCGCGCCTCCAGCGCCAGGCGCGCGGCGTAGGCGTCTTCCACTTCGCGCAGCGCGTGCAGCACGGCGCCCTCAAAGTCCAGCGCGGCAGCGCGCAGCAGCGCATCGCCTTCGCGCACGCGCGCCTGCAGGCGGCCAGCGGTGAACAGCGGCAGCGTCAGGCGCAGCCCAAGCAGCGCGCCTGAGCTGCCTGCGTCAGGCAGGCCAGTCAGGCGCACCTGCCCGCTGGCGCCGAGAAAGTCCAGTCCGATGCGCGGCAGCAGGTCCGCACGCGCGCCTTCCAGTTGCGCGGCGTGTGCGTGCACGGCGGCGGCGCGGGCGCGCACGTCGGCGCGGCGCTGCAGCATGGTGGCGGGGTGCTGGCCGCCGGG
>ONTY01000198.1 GCA_900320815.1 uncultured Pseudomonadota bacterium | reverse complement strand
CTTCATTGCCCGCATTAATTGCAGGCAATGAATAGATACCCCATTGATATGCCCAACTACACGGTCAGCGATTTTGACTACGAACTGCCCGCCGGGCTGATTGCCCAGCACCCGCTGCCGCAGCGCAGCGCCGCGCGCCTGCTCGACGGCAGCGGCGCGCAGCCAGCGGATCGGCTGGTGCGCGACTTGCCCGGCCTGCTGCGCGCGGGCGATGTGCTGGTGTGCAACGACACGCGCGTGGTGCGCGCGCGCCTGTTCGGGCGCAAATCAAGTGGCGGTGCGCTGGAATTGCTGGTGGAGCGCGTGCTGGCCGACGGCAGCGTGGCCGCACACATGCGCGCCAGCCGCAAGCCGCAAGCGGGCAGCGTGCTGGAGATGGAGGGCGGTTTTACGGCGCGCGTGCTGGGGCGCTGGCCGGATGCGGGCGGCGCGCTGTTTCACCTGCGCTTTTCGGACGATGCGTATGCGTTGATGCACTCGCACGGGCACGTGCCGCTGCCGCCCTACATTGAGCGCGCCGATGACGCAGACGACGCCGCGCGCTACCAGACGGTGTTTGCGCGGCGCCCGGGGGCGGTGGCCGCGCCCACGGCTTCGCTGCACTTTGACGAGCCGCTGCTGGCGGCCATCGATGCGCGCGGCGTGCAGCGCGTCTTCATCACGCTGCACGTGGGCGCAGGCACGTTCCAGCCCATCAAAGGTGAGCGCATTGAAGAGCACGTGATGCACAGCGAACGCTACGAGGTGCCGCCGCAGACGCAGCAGGCGATTGCCGCCGCAAAGGAGCGGGGCGCGCGCATCGTCGCTGTGGGCACGACGTGCGTGCGCGCGCTGGAGGCCTGGGCGGCCACAGGCGCGGCGAGCGGCGACACGGCGCTGTTCATCACGCCCGGCTACCCGTTTGGCTGCGTGGACGCGCTGCTGACCAACTTCCACCTGCCGCGCAGCACGCTGCTGATGCTCGTGGCCGCCTTTGCCGGCTACGACAGGGTGCGCGCGCTCTACGCGCACGCCCTGCAGCAGGGCTACCGTTTTTTCAGCTATGGGGATGCGATGTGGCTGCGGCGCGCGGCGTCGGGATAATTTGCGCCCCTTTTTCTCTGCCTCTCTCTCAAAAAGCCGCAAAGCAATGGTTCAAGCCGCACTGCCCCACACCCCTTCCCAAGACGAGGCGCTCACGCGCGAACTCACCCGCATCCTGCGTCTGATTGCCGATGGTCGCTGGCGCGACGCGGCCTATGCCCTCAACGCCGTGCAGCGCCGCGCTCCGATGGACGCCCGCGTGCCGCTGGTGGGCATGCGGCTGGCGCAAAAAGTGGGCAACGTCCAGGGCGCGGTGCAAACCGCGCAGCGCGCCGTGCAACTGGCGCCTGGCTGGCACGTGGCGCACATCGAACTGGCACAGGCGCTGCTGGCTGCCGGGCAAGGACAAAAAGCGATGGATGCCGCCCGCGAGGCGGTGCGCCTGGCCGGGCGTGACGCACCGGTGCTGCTGCGCGCGGCTGCCATTGGCGAGCAGGTGCGCGAGCAAGACGATGTGCTCGACTGGGTGGCGCAGGCGCTGGCGCTGCTGCCCGCTGGCAGCCGCGTACACACCCGGCTGCTGCTGGTGCAGGGCAACGAGAGCCTCAAGCGCCGGCGCACAGGGCAAGCGCGCGCCGCCTTTGACGCCGTGCTGGCGGGCGCGGCGTCAGAGGCTCAGGATGTGGAGCTGGCGCAGCGCGGTCTGGTGCAGGTCGAACTGGGCGAGGACAACAAAGCCGCTGCCATTGCCCTTCTGGAGCCGCTGCGCGCCAAGTATCCGGATGACGGCGACCTGGCCCATTCATGGGAGCTGGCGCACGGGCGCACGCCCAGCACGCAGCCGCCATTGGCCATGCGCGCTCTGTTTGACGCCTACGCCGAAACCTTTGACGTGCACCTGGTGCGCGGCCTGCACTACGACGCGCCCCGGCGGGTGGCGGACATCTTGCGCGCCATCTATCCGGACCGCCGCTTCAACCTGCTGGACCTGGCGTGCGGCACCGGGCTGCTGGGCGTCTACCTTGGCCCCATCAAGGGGCACATGATTGGCGTGGACCTGTCGCCCAAGATGCTTGAGCAGGCGGCGCGCCACAGGCTGTACACGCGCTTTCACCAGGTCAACGTGCTCGATGCGCTGCGCGAAACGCCCGCCGCGCACTACGAAGTTATCTGCTGCCTGGACGCGCTCATCTACATCGGCGACCTGCATCCCGTGGTGCCGGGCGCCAGCCGCATTCTCAAAGACGGCGGGCACTTCATCACCACCTACGAGCGTGCGCAAGAGGACGAAGAGGGCGACATGGTGCTGCGCGAGAGCAGGCGCTACGCGCACAAGGAGTCCTTTGTCGTTGCGCTGCACAAGGCCAACGGCTTTGGCGAGGTGCGCGTCATCGACCTGCCGCAGCTGCGCAGCGAAAACCAGAAGCCGCTGCCCGGCTTCATCGTCGTTGCACGCAAAGGCCCGCCGCCCGCCGCGCCCATCACACCACCTGCTGCGCCCGCTGCGTCTGACGCCGCCCCCGCTGCCCAGTAAGCCATGCTGCGCTTTGAAGTGATTGCGCGCTGCGGCGCGGCGCGGCGCGGCGTTCTGACGCTGGCGCACGGGCAGGTGCAAACGCCCGCCTTCATGCCCGTGGGCACGCAGGCCACGGTCAAGGGCGTGCTGCCACGCAGCCTGCTGGCGGCGGGCGCCGACATCATCCTTGGCAACACCTTTCACCTGTGGCTGCGCCCGGGGCTGGACGTCATGCGGCGCATGGGCGGGCTGCACGCCTTTGAGCGCTGGCCGCGCCCCATCCTCACCGACAGCGGCGGCTTTCAGGTCTGGAGCCTGGGCGCGCTGCGCCGCATCAGCGAAGAAGGCGTGCGCTTTTCCAGCCCCATCAATGGCGACCGCCTCAACCTCACCCCAGAGGAGGCGGTGCACATCCAGCACGTGCTCGGCAGCGACTGCCTCATGCAGCTTGACGAATGCACGCCGTATGCGGTGGGCGAGCACCTGACCACAGAGGCTGAGGCGCGCGAGAGCATGGAGCGGTCGCTGCGCTGGGCGGCGCGCTGCAAGGCCGAGCACGCGCGGCTGGAAAACACCAACGCGCTCTTTGGCATCGTGCAGGGCGGCATGTACGAAAACCTGCGCGCGCACTCGGCGGCAGCGCTGGCGGACATGGACTTTCCCGGCTACGCCATCGGCGGCGTGAGCGTGGGTGAGCCGAAAGACGACATGCGCCGCATCACGGCATACACCGCGCCGCTGCTTCCCGCGCACAAGCCGCGCTACCTCATGGGCGTGGGCACGCCCGAAGACCTGGTGCACGGCGTGCAGCAGGGCATTGACATGTTTGACTGCGTCATGCCCACGCGCAATGCGCGCAACGGCCACCTTTTCACGCGATACGGCGACGTAAAAATCCGCAACGCGCGCTACCGGCAAGACCCCCTGCCCATTGACGAGACCTGCTGCTGCCACGCCTGCGCGGGGCAGGAAGGCGTGCCGTGGTGCGAAGGCGGGCGCGGCGGATTCAGTCGCGCCTACCTGCACCACCTGGAACGCAGCGGCGAAATGCTCTTTGCCATGCTCGCCAGCATCCACAACCTGCACTACTACCTGAACGTGATGCGCGAGGCGCGAGGAGCCATAGAGGCCGGCACGCTGCAAGACTGGGCAGCGCGCTTTGCAGCAGACAGAAAGCGTGGGGTATGAATTTTTTCATCATGGTAAATGTATTGAAAGGGCGATATGTCACGGACAGCATGCTACAAAATTTGTTGATAATATGTCCATCCCAATGCGCTGTGGCAGGAAATGCTGCAAAATCACTGTGTTTTTCTGAATCTCGATGACGGTGGATAAAATGATCATTCAAATTACTCCAACCCAACCCAACCCAACCCAACACAACCCAACCCAACCCAACCCAACAACACAACACAACACAACACAACACAACACAACACAACACAACACAACACAACACAACACAACACAACACAACACAACACAACACAACACAACACAACCTCCCCGGATTATATATCGCGGCGAGAGCGTTATAAATAATTGTGGCAGGGATGTCTGTGATAATAATCATAATGCGTCGGAATATATTCCTGCGCTCGACGGATTGCGAGGACTCGCTGTGTTGATGGTGGTGCTTTCGCATCTGCCCGGGATAGGAACCAGGTTTGGCGGCGGCTTCATAGGAGTGGATATTTTCTTTGTGCTTAGCGGGTATTTGATTAGTGGCCTGTTGCTGCACGAATGGTGGAAAACAGGGAGCATTTCATTGCCGCGTTTTTACATGCGCCGTTTTTTGCGACTTATGCCAGCGCTGTGGGCATGTGTGCTGGTGGTGCTTGTGGTTGTATGGCTGCGCGACGCAGCGGCTTTGCGGCCTGTTCTCCGTTATGCGATGTGGGCAGTTTTATATCTTGTTAACTGGATTACCGCGCTGGGTATTCAACGCCATGCCTGGTTTTTTGATCACACTTGGTCGCTGGCGGTGGAGGAGCAGTTTTATCTGCTTTGGCCGGCATTGCTGTGTTTTGTGGTGGGGCGCGGCGGCGCGCGGCGTGTGTTTCAAGTGGCGCTGGCATTGGCGCTGCTTTCATGGGCGTGGCGCGCCGCGCTTCAGGAGCAGGGCGTGCCTTGGAATCGTGTGTATAGAGCACTGGATACGCGCTTTGATGCGCCCATGTGGGGTTGCGCACTGGCCGCTTGGATGCACGGGCGAGGGAAGATTGTGGCGCGCGGCGTGCAACAGTGGCTGCGCTTTGCAGCGGCAGCGGCGTTGCTGGTTGTGCT
>ONTY01000118.1 GCA_900320815.1 uncultured Pseudomonadota bacterium | reverse complement strand
AAAGCAAAAAAAACAGCGCCCCGCGCAGCACGAGAGGGGGCGCGGGCGCCTCAATAGAATCCATTATCCATGAGCAATACACAGACCGCATTGGATGATATGCACGCCGCCGCCGGCCTTATTCCTTGGAGCAGTGCCACGCGCTGCACTGTGTTTGGACACTGGCTTGCGAGTGTTGCGCCGCAGCACCGCCTGCTGCCGGCCAGCCTCTGCATCGCTTCGGCAGACGCCAGTTTTCGCCGCTACCTGCGCATCACCGCTGCCGATGGTGCCAGCTTCATCATCATGGACGCGCCGCCTGAGCACGAAAACTGCGCTCCCTTCGTGCACGTCGCACAGCTGATGCAGCAGGCAGGCGTGCGTGCGCCGCGCGTGCTCGCCTGGGACGAAGCGAACGGCTTCATGCTGATGACCGACCTGGGGCGCCGCACCATGCTGCAAGCCATGAATATGGAAGACGCTGCCGCCAACGCCCCGCGCTACCACCAGGCACTCCACGCCCTGCTGCGCTGGCAGCGCGCCAGCCGCGCGGGCGAGTTGCCGCCGTATGACGCCGCGCTGCTGCGGCGCGAACTGGGGCTGTTTGACGAGTGGTACATCGGGCGCCATCGGGGGTATTCGCTGGACGATACGCAGCGCCAGGAGCTGCACGCGCTCTATGCGCTCATCATCACACGCTGCCTGGCGGCGCCACAGGTGTTTGTGCACCGCGACTACATGCCGCGCAACCTCATGCTCCCTGACGATGGCGCGCCAGAGCTTGGCGTGCTCGACTTTCAAGACGCCGTCTACGGCCCTGTGACGTACGACATCGCCAGCCTCATGCGTGACGCCTTCCATTCATGGGACGCAGACTTCGTGCAGCACATCACGCACGCCTACTGGGAACGCGCCCGCGCTGCCGGCCTGCTGGACTATGAAAACTGGGCGCGCGACTTCCAGCCCTTCTGGGACGCCGTGCAATGGATGGGGCTGCAGCGCCACCTGAAAGTGGCAGGCATCTTTGCGCGCCTGACGCTGCGCGACGGCAAACCCAAATATCTGGCAGATGCGCCGCGCTTCATCACCTACATCCGCAGCATTGCTGCCCGCTGGCCAGAACTGGCGCCGCTGCTGCGGCTGATTGACGCAGTCGAAAACTCCGTGCTCCGCCATTGAAGCCACACGATGGCATCTACTCCTCATGCCAATGGGTATACGCATATTGCCCGCAAAATATAAGTGTAATGCAAAGAAATAAATAGGGGTATGCGATCAATTCTGCGACATACCGCAGCCCCCATCGTTTGCGGCACACTGACTCACGCGCCTGTGTTGCACAAAAAACACGGCAGATTGAGCGCCGCACAGCGCCACGCAGAGCTTGAAAGCAAGAAACCGGTGCTGCCAGCATCTCTTGCGGGCATATTGCTATCAATTTTGATTCCTCCAATTCCCTCCCGCACATTGCTCCGCAGCCAGGCAGCGTGCCATGCGCCCAAAAGAACAGCCAGCCGTCAGCGGCGGCAGACTATCATCCGCCACTCCGCCATTGTGCAGCGCACCATTGCTGCCCAAAAGCCATCCAAAAAAATGCGCTGCCGGGCCGCAGACCAAGCATTTTTCCGCGCTGTCATAAAAAAGGCGGGGTTTTCTCCCACACAACAACGCGGACCTCTCCTCTCATGTGGCTTTTCAACTCCTCCGTTGGCCGGAAACTCGTTATGAGCGTCTCCGGCATTGCGCTGGTGCTGTTTCTCGTGTTTCACCTGGCCATGAACACAGTCGCAGTATTTTCAGCGGATGCCTACAACACCATTTGTGCGCTGCTTGGCGCCAACTGGTACGCCGTCGCCATGAGCATTGGCCTGGCCGGCCTGTTTGCCGTGCATATTGGCTATGCACTCTGGCTCAGCCATAAAAACTGGCGCGCACGCGGTGCGCAGCGCTATGAATATAGCGAGCGCCCCAAAGGCGTGAGCTGGGCTTCACAAAACATGCTGGTACTCGGCGCCATTGTGCTGCTGTTTTTCCTGCTGCACCTGAGCCAGTTCTGGCACAAAATGATGTTTGCCGAACTCACCGGACACCACGGCCCATTTGACCCTGCCAACGGCGCGGCATTTATTGATTTTTATTTCAAAGGGCATTTCTTCACCATGCTCGGCTACCTGCTGTGGTACGCCGCGCTGTGGCTGCACCTGACGCACGGCATCTGGAGTGCCATGCACACCATCGGCATGAACAATGAACGCTGGATGGCGCGCTGGCAGCTTATCAGCAAAATCGGTGCCAGCATCATTTGCGGCATGTTTGCCCTCATCACCATCATCTTTTATGTCCGCGGAGCGGCCTGGTAACGCGGGGCAACGGAGAAAGATATGTCTGCACTCGACTCAAAAATCCCAGAAGGCCCGCTGGCAGAAAAATGGACCTACTACAAGGCGCACCAGAAACTGGTAAACCCTGCCAACAAACGCCGTCTGGACGTAATTATCGTTGGCACTGGGCTGGCGGGCGCCTCGGCAGCGGCGACGCTGGGCGAGCTGGGCTTCAACGTCCTCAACTTCTGCATTCAGGACTCGCCGCGACGCGCACACTCCATTGCCGCACAGGGCGGCATTAACGCCGCCAAAAATTATCAAAATGACGGCGACTCCGTCTACCGCCTGTTCTACGATACCATCAAAGGTGGCGACTACCGCTCGCGCGAAGCCAACGTACACCGCCTCGCCGAAGTCTCCAGCGCCATTATTGACCAGTGCGTGGCGCAAGGCGTGCCATTTGCGCGTGAATATGGCGGCTCGCTGGCCAACCGCTCATTTGGCGGCGCGCAAGTCTCGCGCACCTTTTATGCACGCGGACAAACTGGGCAGCAATTGTTGCTGGGTGCATATTCGGCGCTCAGCCGCCAGATTGGCGCGGGCAAAGTCAAAATGTACACGCGCTATGAAATGCTGGACCTCGTCATGATTGACGGGCGTGCACGCGGCATTATTGCGCGCAACCTCGTCACTGGCGCCATTGAACGGTTTGCTGCGCACGCCGTCGTGATTGCCACCGGTGGCTACGGCAACGCCTTCTTTTTGTCCACCAACGCAATGGGCAGCAATGGCTCGGCGGCCATGCAGTGCTATCGGCGCGGCGCGCATTTTGCCAACCCGTGCATGACGCAGATTCACCCCACCTGCATTCCGGTGCATGGCGAGTTTCAGTCCAAACTCACGCTGATGAGCGAATCGCTGCGCAACGACGGACGCATCTGGGTGCCGAAAAAACTTGAAGATGTGAAGGCGCTGCGCGAAGGCAAGCTGCGCCCCAATGACATCAAGGAAGAAGACCGCGACTATTATCTGGAGCGCCGTTACCCCGCCTTTGGCAACCTGGTGCCGCGCGACGTGGCATCGCGCGCCGCCAAGGAACGGTGCGACGCCGGCTACGGCGTCAACAATACCGGGCTGGCGGTGTATCTGGATTTTGCCGAAGCCATCCAGCGCATGGGGCGCGACGTGGTGGAACAGAAATATGGCAACCTGTTCCAGATGTACGAAAAAATCGCCGACGAAAACCCGTACGAAACGCCCATGATGATTTTCCCGGCGCTGCACTACACAATGGGCGGCATTTGGGTGGATTATGAGCTGATGACATCCATCCCGGGGTTGTTTGCCATTGGCGAATGCAACTTCTCTGACCACGGTGCCAACCGCCTTGGCGCCTCGGCGCTGATGCAGGGGCTGGCAGACGGCTATTTTGTACTGCCATACACCATCCAGAACTATTTGGCAGACCAAATTCAAGTGCCGCGCTTTGACACCAAATCCGCCGACTTTGACGCTGCCGAACAAGGCGTGCGGGATCGCATCAAGCGCATGATGGATGTGAAAGGCGGCAGTTCCTCCGACAGCCTGCACAAAGAGCTTGGCCACATCATGTGGGAGCACGTTGGCATGGCGCGCGACAAAAAAGGGCTGCAAGAAGCCATTGGCATGCTGCGCGATTTGAAAAAGAAATTCTGGTCAGACCTTCGCATCACCGGTCGCACCGACGACCTCAATACCGAACTGGAAAAGGCGCTGCGGCTGGAAGACTTTATTGACATCGGCACCTTGATTGCCCACGACGCGCTGGATCGCGAAGAATCCTGCGGTGCGCATTTCCGCACCGAATATCAGACCGAGGAAGGCGAAGCCAAGCGTAACGACCAGGACTATATGTACGTGTCGTGCTGGAAATATCAGGGCGCAGACGCCGCTCCGCTGCTGGAAAAAGAACCGCTCAACTATCAGTTTGTCAAGCCGCAAACGCGCAATTACAAGAGCTGAAAACACACGAGAAACCCACTATGGACAAAGACATCAACATCACACTGCGCGTGTGGCGCCAGCGCGGCCCCAAAGAAAAAGGCGCATTTGAAACATACCAGTTGAAAAACATCTCGCAAAGCAGCTCGTTTCTGGAGATGCTTGACGTGCTCAACGAGCAGCTTGTCGCCGAGGGCAAAGAGCCGGTGTTTTTTGACCACGACTGCCGCGAAGGCATTTGCGGCATGTGCTCGCTGTATATCAACGGCCACCCGCACGGCCCCGATGAAGGCGTGACGACGTGCCAGCTGCACATGCGCCGCTTCAACGATGGCGACACGATTACTGTGGAGCCGTGGCGCTCTGGCGGTTTTCCCGTGATTCGCGATTTGGCCGTCGATCGCAGCGCCTTTGACAAAATCATGCAAGCGGGCGGCTTTGTGTCGGTCAATACCGGTGGTGCGCCAGACGCCAACGCCATTCCCATTCCAAAAGAAAAAGCCGACCTGGCAATGGACGCCGCCGCCTGCATTGGTTGTGGCGCGTGTGTGGCGGCGTGCAAAAACGGCTCCGCCATGCTGTTTGTTTCAGCCAAAGTCAGCCAACTTGCGCTGCTGCCGCAAGGCAAGGCGGAAGCATCGCGGCGCGTGAAAGCCATGCTGGACACGATGGATGCCCTTGGCTTTGGAAGCTGCACCAACACACAGGCGTGCGAGAAAGAATGCCCCAAAGGCATTTCGGTCGCCAATATCGCACGCCTGAACCGCGAATACTTGATGGCCAAACTCAAAGACTGACCGGTGGCCAGAACGCCGCCGGCACAAGCGGGCTCCCGCCGTTGCGGCTGGCGCCCGCTTCTTATTTCAAGAGGCTGCTTTAAAACTCACTGCAAGTCAGCGAGGCGATAGCATCTTGCCCGTGCGCTGGGCAGTGACACTGCACAGTGCCGCAGTGCGCGAGGTGTGACACGAATGTTGAAGGGGTGTCATAGGAAGCGCCTCTGACAGTGACAGCGAACGTGCGCGAGGAGTGACACAAAGGGCAGGGGTGAGGGCACGGAGCGCCCCCCCAAACTCGCTTGAAGGAGCAAAGAAAATGAAATCGCTGCAAAAAGGCTTCACCCTGATCGAATTGATGATTGTGGTTGCCATCATTGGTATTTTGGCCGCCATTGCGCTGCCGGCGTATCAAGACTACGTTGCGCGCACGCAGATGAGTGAAGCCATGACGCTGGCCTCTGGTCAGAAGACGGCTGTGACGGAAAGCTGGGCGAACTACGGCACGGCACCTGCCAGCAACTCTGCGGCTGGCGTGGCGCCCTCTGGCAGCATCAGCGGCAAATATGTGGCCAACACGGAAATCAAAACTGGCGGCGTGGTGACTGCGACGATGAAGACCACCGGCGTGGCAGTGCCGGTGCAAGGCAAAGCCATCATCCTCACGCCCACCTTCCCGCAGAGCACCACCGACATGAGCGGCTCTGCGGTGTGGACCTGCTCTTCCTCGGCTGACAACCGTTATGTTCCGGCAGCCTGCCGCAGCTAATACGGCGCACGGCTGAAACAGCCTCAAAAGCCCCCGCAAGGGGGCTTTTTTTATGCGCGCATTTTTGGCGCATCCACTCATACTATGGCAAATTGCAACAGGAAACCGGTGAGTATTGCTGGCAAGCAAGGCATACATGCATCAAGCCCATATCAGCAGACATGTTCTGCGTCCCCAGGCGCCTCTGACAGTGACAGCGAACGTGCGCGAGGAGTGACACAAAGGGCAGGGGTGAGGGCACGGAGCGTGGGCGAAGTGTGCGTTGCGTCACGAAGCTGGCGCGCGACAGAGCCGCTGGCACGCGCAGTGCAGACATAAGAGGCGAGCGGCAGGCAAATTGGCCTGCCGACAAGGTTTTCATTCCCCCCCAAACTCGCTTGAAGGAGCAAAGAAAATGAAATCGCTGCAAAAAGGCTTCACCCTGATCGAATTGATGATTGTGGTTGCCATCATTGGTATTT
>ONTY01000154.1 GCA_900320815.1 uncultured Pseudomonadota bacterium | reverse complement strand
TGTCGTGTGCCCTTGAACTGCGGCATACATCAGCGCCGTCCAGCCGTCTTTGTCGGCGTCGTTGACATCAGCGCCCGCGTCCAGCAGGCAGCGCACGTTGGCGGTGTTGCCTTTGCGGGCGGAGTAGAACAGCGGGAGGGGAGCTTTTTCATCCGTCGTGGTGTCGCACGGCGCGGCGGCGTGCGCGGCGGCAGCGAAGGTCAGGGCGATGGCTGCGGTGAAGATGTGTTTTTTCATGATTTTTATCTGTTGTTCAACACTCCGCCAGCGCCCGCGCAATGCGCGCCACGCCTTCGCGGATGGTGTCGGGCGCGGCGGTGGCGAACGAGAGGCGCGCGCAGGCGGCGTCGGCGGCGCTGGGGGCGTCGCAGTAAAAGGGCGCGCCGGGCACGAAGGCAACGCCGTGTTCTATGGCGCGTTTGGAGAGCGCGCCGGCGTCCACGGGCGCGCCGTCACGGGCAAAGCGCACCCAGGCAAACAGGCCGCCTTGCGGCGCGGTGAAGCTGGCGGCGGCGCCAAGGTGCTGGTGCAGGGCGCCCGCCATTGCAGCGGCGCGCGCGGCGTAGGCGGGGCGCACCTTGTCAAGGTGGGCAGGCAGCGCGCCGCTGGCCAGATAGTGCGCGGCAGTGGCCTGCGCGAAGGCGCTGGTGTTGGCGTCGGCAAACTGTTTGCACATGTTGGCGCGCGCGAGGATTTCAGCCGGCGCGACCATCCAGCCCAGGCGCAGGCCGGGGGAAAGCGTTTTGCTCAGCGACCCGCAATAGATGACGTAGTCGCGGCTGCCGGGCACATGCGCGCTCAATGCCAGCAGGCTGGGCGGGGGCGGGGCGTCAAAGTAAAGCGCGCCGTAGGGGTCGTCTTCCACGATGAGGGTGTGCGTGCGCGCGGCAATCTCCAGCACGCGCAGGCGGCGCTCCAGCGCAAGCGTGGCGCCGCTGGGGTTGCCGAAATTGGTGATGAGGTAGACGAGGCGCGGCTTGTGCTGCGCGATGAGCGCCTCCAGCGCCTCGGGCTGCACGCCGTCGGCATCGATGGGCACGCCGACGACGCGCGCGCCATAGAGCCGGAAGCTCTGGATGGCGGCGAGGAAGGTGGGCGCTTCCACCAGCGCGGTGCTGCCCGGCTCCAGCAGTATTTTTCCAAGCAAATCAAGCGCCTGCTGGCTGCCCGTGGTGACCATGAGCTGCTGCGGCGCAACGTCGGGCGCGCCCGGGGCGGCGCGCATGAGGCGGGCAAGTTCCTCGCGCAGCGGCGCGTAGCCTTCGCTGGCGCAGTATTGCAGTGCGGCGGCAGGTTCCGAGGCAAGCGCGGCGGCGGCGGCGCGCGCAATGCCTTGAACGTCAAATAAGGCGCTGTCTGGAAAACCGCCGGCAAAACTGATGATGCCGGGTTTTCCCAGCAGTTTGAACAATTCGCGAATGGCGGAGGTTTCTACCTTGTCAAGGCGTTGGGCAAAAGGGGAGGGCATGGCTAGTGTATGTTTTATATGCCGGTAATTCATGCCGGTAGCAGTGGATTAAATATATGGGTATGGGTTATTTTTGAAAAGCGGTATCCTGCCGTTCGAGAATATCGCCCAGCGCCTGGCACACGTTTTCCTGCACATCGCGCGTCGCGTCCAGCCGCAGGGCATTTTCGGGGGCTTCAAAGCTTTGCCGCTGCGCGTTCAGAATCTCCAGCCGTCCGTCAGAGACATCGCGCCCTTCGGCGCTGCGTTGCACCAGCCGCTGGCGCAGCGTGGCGTCGTCGCAGTGCACATGGACAAGCTGCAGCGGCACGCCAAGCTGGCTGGCGAGTTCGAAAAATGGCGCGCGCTGCGCGGCTTTGGAAAATGCCGCGTCCACCACCACGCTGCGACCAGCGCGCAGCAGCGCCTGTGCGCTTTCAAGCAGGGCGGCGTAGGTGCGAGCGGTGGTTTCTTTGTCATACAGCCCGCTGCCAAAAGGCACGTGAACTTTTTGAGTTTCAGGAATGCCGGCGCGTTTTTTGCGCACTTCGTCAGAGCGCACAATTTCTGCACCGGCAGCCGCCGCCAGGTGGCGCGCAAAAAATGATTTTCCACTGCCCATCAGCCCGCAGGTGAGAATGAGCGTGGGGCGCAGCATGCAGCCCAGCGCCAGGTTCAGATAATGGCGTGAGCGCGTGTGTTGTTCCTCGTGTGCCTTGCTGCCTTGCGGTTGCTGGGCCATTGCAAAAGCTGCCACTTTGCCGCGCACCCAGGCGCGGTAGCTTTTATAAAAGGGCAGCAGTGTTTCGGCTCCTTCGCCGGCGTCGATATTGGCACGCCAGCCGCTTTCAAGCTGCTGCGCCAAATCAAGCCGTCCGCGCGCCTGCAGATCCATCATCAAAAAGGCAATATCGCAGAAAATATCGCTGGTGCGAAAACGCTCATTGAACTCAATGCAGTCATAAATCTGGATGGGGTCGGTGAAGCAAATATGCTCGCTGTGCAGGTCGCCGTGCACCTGTCGCACCCAGCCGCCTGTCTGGCGGCGCTGCACAAGCGACATGTTTTTTTCCAGAAATTCCCCCACCAGCCGCTGCGCAGCGGCAAGCGCCTGGCGGCTGATGCACTCTGGCGCAAAGGGGGCAGTTTGTTCAAAGTTTTCGCGCCAGTTGAAGGCGACGCTGGCGGCGTCGTCAAAACTGGCAGCGGCCTGCGGCGCAGCGGCGTGAATATGCGCCAGCAGCGGGGCGAGTGTTTCAATCAGCGCGGGCAACTCGGGCGAGTTTTCATCCAGCAAGCGGCTGAGCATGCGCGCGGCGGGCAGGCGGCGCATGAGCACAGCGTATTCCACAATATCGCCAGCACCGCCCCAGGAATAATGTGCGCCGTCATAATGCAGCGCCAGCACCCGGAGGTGCGGTGCGGCGTCGCCGGCAAACTGGCGGTTGAGCCGCACTTCTTCCGCGCAAAAATGCCGGCGCTGCTCCAGCGTGGTGAAATCAAGAAAACCAAAGTTTACGGGCTTCTTAATTTTATAGACGTGTTCGCGCGTGAGGTAGACGCGCGAGGCGTGGGTTTCGCTGTATTCAACGCTGCCCCGCTCACCGGGGTAGTTGGCAATATCAAGCAGAAAATTGTGCAATTCCATGATGGGGAGAAAATAGTGTGTTGAAAAACGTGCGCTGGGTGAGCGTGCAGCGATGATAGCGGGCGCCCTTGAAGAGGGGGCGCACGTGCGGTCAAGAGCGCGTGGCAAAGCGATAGGTATCTTGCAGTAACCATTGCATATAGCCGGCAATGATGGTAGAGAATCCGGAGTATTTATTTTTTCGCAAAAATGACGCACCGCAGCACGGCATCAAGCGTGGATGGCGGCGCTGCCGCTTGCCGCCGCTATAAAGTACCGCCACGCAGTGCCGGTTCAGGTGCTGTGTGCCCGGTGTACGCCGGCGCGTATCCGCCAATTTTTCTTTTTCTTCCTTCCGCAAAGCATTACCCATGAGTCCTATGCACATTTGGCTGGCGATTGCCGGCGCGCTGGTGGTGTGTGGCGTGATTGCCTACAACGCTTGGTTGACGCGCCGCCGCACGCCGCGCCCGCCACACGGCGATGCGAGCGATGAGACGCTGCCGCGCATTGAGCCGCAACTGCACACCGATGATGATGGTGCTGCTGAACTGGCAGCGGCAATGGCAGTGGACAGCGAGGAGGCGCTGGCGCGCGCTGCTGCAGCGCCGCAACGCAGCAACCTGCCGCTGGACGCGCTGATTGACGCCATCGTGCCCATTGACCTTGGGGGACGTGCGCTGCGTGGTGAGGCGCTGCTTTCAGTGTTGCCAGCGACGCGGCGTGTGGGCAACAAGCCGTTTGCCGTGGAAGGATGCAACGAGGCCAGCGGCGCTTGGGAGCGCCCAGCAGCAGGGCAACGTTACAACGCTGTGCAGGCGGGCGTGCAGTTGGCCAACCGCAAAGGGGCGCTGAGCCAGATTGATTTTTCAGACTTTGTGGCTGTGGCGCAGCGGCTGGCAGACAGCCTGCACGGTGAGGCGGAAATCCCCGATATGCGTAGCGAAGTGGCGCGCGCACGTGAGCTGGATCAGTTTGCCAGCGCCTGCGATGCGCAACTGGCCTTCAACGTTCACGCCCGTGGTGCGCTGTGGAGCACGGGCTTTGTGCGCCAGTGCGCTGGGCGGCTGGGCTTTACGGCGGCAGTGCCCGGCAGCATGGTGTTACCCGGCGAGTCGGGGCAGCCACCGCTGCTGACGCTGGAGTTCAGCCGCCAGGCGGCGCTAAGCGACGATCCGCAGCAAGCCGCCGTGAGCCGCGTGACGTTGCGGCTTGATGTGCCGCAGGTGGACAGCGCGCTGCAGCCGTTTGCGCGTTTGTGCGAGTCGGCTCGCGCGCTTGCCGAAGCGATGGATGGCGTGCTGTGCGACGAGGCGGGCCAGGAATTGCGGGAGGAGTTCATTGCTGGTATTCGCGATGAACTCAATGCACTGTATCTGGAACTCGAACGCCACGGCCTGCCAGCAGGCTCGCCGCAAGCGCGGCGGCTGTTTTCGGACTAGGCAAGGCGTTCCAACCTACACATTGTGCAGATATGGGTATTCTATTTATTGCCCGCATCTTGTGAGGGCAATGAGGTTTTATAGGCTTGGGTATCAAAGAAACTGTCAAGGCACCAAGCGCGGCTCGATGATGTGCTCGCCTGCGGCGGCGCGTTGCACGGCGCGCAGCGTGGCGGCGGCAATTTCAGAGGGCGTCATTGGCTGATAGCTGGGCAGCACAAAGCGCGGCAGCAGTCGCAACACGGCAATGCTGATGCGCTC
>ONTY01000153.1 GCA_900320815.1 uncultured Pseudomonadota bacterium | reverse complement strand
ATGATGGAAATGTCAAAGGTGCCGCCGCCAAGGTCGTAGACGGCAATCTTGCGGTCGCCCGTGGTCTGTTTGTCCATGCCAAAGGCCAGCGCCGCAGCGGTCGGTTCGTTGATGATGCGCTTGACTTCAAGGCCGGCAATGCGACCGGCGTCCTTGGTGGCCTGGCGCTGGCTGTCGTTGAAGTAGGCGGGCACGGTGATGACGGCTTCCGTGACGGTTTCGCCAAGATAATCTTCGGCAGTTTTTTTCATTTTCCGCAGCACTTCGGCGCTGATTTGCTGCGGGGCTTTTTTCTCGCCGCGCGCTTCAACCCAGGCGTCGCCGTTGTCGGCTTGCACGATGGAAAATGGTACGAGGCCGCGGTCTTTGGCCACTTCCGCGTCCGTGAATTTGCGCCCAATCAGGCGTTTGATGGCGTAAATGGTGTTTTTTGGGTTGGTGACGGCCTGGCGTTTGGCGGGGGCACCAACGAGGATTTCGCCGTCGTCCTGATAGGCGACGATGGAAGGCGTGGTGCGTGCGCCTTCGGCGTTTTCAATGACTTTGGGTGTGTTGCCTTCAAGAATGGCGACGCAGGAGTTGGTGGTTCCCAGGTCAATGCCGATGATTTTGCCCATGATGTTTGGCTCCGTATTTGGGTGATTTGGTGGGCTGTGTGCGTGTGGGGAGGGCACACAGTGTGCGATTGGCAGCGAAGGTGCGGGCAGCGGGCGGCTTTTCAAGCGGGCGCAGCGCCGCTTATGGCTGCGGCGCTGCGGCAACGGTGACGAGCGCGGGGCGCAGCACGTGGCTGGCGAGTACGTAGCCTTTTTGCAGCACGCTGACGACGGTGCCGGCGGGCTGCTCTGCCGTGGCAATGGTGCTGATGGCTTGCTGCGCGGCGGGGTCAAAGCGTTCGCCAGGCGCCGGGGCGACGGGCTGCACGCCTTCGTGTGCGAGGGCGGCAAGGAGTTGGCGCAGCGTCGCTGCGGTGCCTTCGCGCAGCTGCTCGACGCTGGCGGCTTCGGCAGCCAGTGCCGCTTCCAGGCTGTCGAGGGCGGGCAGCAGGGTTTTGGCGAAGCCTTCGGCGGCGAATTTGCGCGCTTTGGCCATGTCTTCATCGGCGCGGCGGCGCACGTTTTGCACTTCGGCTTGCGCGCGCAGCAGGCGGTCGGTGAGTTCGGCGACTTTGGCTTGTTCGGCCTCCAGCGCAGCGCGCAGGCTTTCAAGCTCGGCAGCAGCAGCAGCGTGAGCTTCGTGCACTTCGGCAGTGGCGTTGTGCGCTTGGGTGCTGGCTTGTTCTGGCGGGATGGAGTGCGGCGTGGCGTCGTCGGGCTGGGTTGGGGGGAGTTCTTCTGGCTGGTTCATGGAACGGGAAAACTGGCTCGCGGGCAGGAGGGAAAGCGCGGCAGTTGCGGCTTGGGGCGCCGCTTTTCAAGGGCGCGCAAAAAAGCCGCCCGTGTTGGGGCGGCTGCAGTGCGCCGTGGTATTTATATACTACTTATATTTATATTTTACTACCCGCAGAATATGCCGGCAGTGGAAGTATACCCCTAGCGTTTGGTCGAGAGCAGTTCAATATCAAAGAGCAGTGTGGCGCCTGGCGGGATGCCGGTGGCGCCGCGCGAGCCGTAGCCCATTTCGGGCGGGATGATGAGGGTGCGGTGTCCGCCGACTTTCATGCCGGGCACGCCTTCTTCCCAGCCACGGATGACTTCGCCAGCGCCGAGGGTGAAGACGTATGGCGCGCCCAGGTCGTGGCTGCTGGCAAATTGCTTGCCTTTTTTGCCGCCGGCGTAGAGCCAGCCGGTGTAGTGCACGCTCACGCGCTGGCCGGTGCGGGCCGCTGCGCCACGGCCAGTGCGGGTGTCGGTGATTTGCAGCGCGGCTTTGGGGCGGGTGCGGCGTGCCGGCGCTCTGGAGGTTTGGGCTTTGCTGGCTTTGGCGGTGGTGTTTGCGTGAGGGGCAGCGGCGGCGCCAGCGGTGCCAGCAGCTTGTGCGGCGGCCCAGCGGGTGGCGAAGGCGTTGAGGTCAGAGATGCGGCGCGTCAAGTCCATGCCTCTGGCGGTGAGGCTGTAGCCGTTGTCGGCGTGGGTGATGAGTTGCGCGGCGCGCAGGTCTTTGAGGCGGGTGTTGAGGGTGTTGGGGGTGATGCGGCCAACGCTGTCTTGCAGCAGGCGGAAGGTTTGCGGCAGCCCGTCGCGCAGTGCCCAGAGCACGCGGATGGCGTAGCGGGATTCGAGTAGTGCGAGCAGTTGGTTGATGGCGTGGTTGCCTCTGGCGCTCATGGGGGCAGTTCCTGTGTGAAGTGTGGGGCGGCGCGGCGTGGTGTGCTTTCAGCATGATAGCGCACGGCGGGCGTGACGCTTTCGTTCTCATAGCTGGCTGCCCGCCAAAGATGCGCCCGCCGCTGCAGTTGCTGCACACAGGGCAAGAGGAAAACTGGCACCTTGCTTCTGTTCGCTTCGCAGTGCAGGAGGATAAGAGATGTGTATGTGTAAATGTATATGATTGTTTGCCAGCGCATTTTGCGGGCAAGCGATGTTCAATTATTGGGGTATATGGATTTTCTGATGAAGTTGAGCCTGCTGTCTCGGGTGCGGCCTCAGTCGGGTGCGGCAAGGCGGATGCGCGTGCCCTGGCGCTGCAGGGCGTCGATGGTGGCCAGGAGCGCGTCGAAACTCTCAAAACCCCAGTCCTCCCAATTCCAGCGTGGTTTCAAAAACACGCCTACATGGTTGGCATCCGAAAAACCGTCATCGGCCTTGAATCTGTCAATGGCTTCGCGCAGCAGTTTCATCAGATTGCCGTACGGGATTTTGCGGCACTGGTTGGTGCCGAATTGCACGCCGCGCAACTCGCGCAGCATTTTGGAGAGTTTGCTGTAACCGTAGCTGCGCGGATCAAAGCCCGGGTCAGTCTGGCGGATATAACTGCCGATGGCACTCATATTGGCCCAGCCTTCACCCTCGCCGGCGCAGTCCTTGATGGCTTTATAGAGCAAATCCCTGATTTGTCCTTCTGTTTTCTTGGCGGCTGAGGCCGCTGTCTGCTGGACGTTTTCCTTGGCGCCAGAAGGCTGCGTCTTATCTGCCGACATTTCACCCAGGTTTTCCAGCGCGATGAAACGGCTGCACGCCTGGCGGAAAGCTTCTGGCGTCTGCTCTTTGCCAAAACCATAAACCAGACGTCCGCTGTTGCGGATGCGCTGCGCCAGCGGGGTGAAGTCGCTGTCGCTGGAGACGATGCAAAAGCCGTGCAGGTGCCCCTCGTGCAGCATGTCCATGGCGTCAATGATGAGCTGCATGTCGGTGGCGTCTTTGCCCTTGGTGTAGGCAAACTGCTGCACGGGTGTAAGGGCATGATGCAATAACACTGCGCTCCAACCGGTCAGATGCTGGCTGCGCCAGTCGCCATAAATGCGTTTGACGCACGCATCACCCGTAGCGCGCAATTTCCTCAAACAGTTCCTGCGCCATGTTTGCGGGGGCGTTGTCGGCGTCAATGAGCACGGCAAGGCGCCGCGCGTTGCTGTCAAAATCAAAATCTTCCATATCGGATTTTTGTAAAAAAGAGGGGGGCGGTGCTGCTCAAATATTGGCACCGCTGCAAATATGCTGCTGGTAGGCGGTTTCGTCCAGTAATTCGCCAAGCTGCTGCGGCGCAGTTAGCCGCATTGCGAATATCCAGCCGGCGCCAAGCGGGTCGCTGGCGAGCAGCTGCGGCTGCGTGTGCAGTGCTTCGTTGACGGCGGTGATTGCACCGTCTGCGGGCGCGAGCAGGTCAAAGGCGGCTTTGCTGGATTCGATGACGCACGCTGCCGCGCCGCGCCGCAGCTGCTGCCCGAGCCAGGGCAGTTGCACGAGGAGCACTTGCCCCAGTGCCTCTGGCAGGTGCGCGGTGATGCCGACGCGGGCGCTGCTGCCATCGGCGGCGGGCAGCAACCACACGTGCTCGGCGGTGTACAGGCGCGGCGTGGCGGACATGGCGGCGCGCTCAGAAGTCCACCAGGCTCAGCCCGATGCCAAAGCTGGTGCGGCGGAAGTTGTAGTCCAGCAGCGTCTCGCCGTAGCCGTGGAACAGCCACGTGTACAGGCGCAGGCCGGAGAAGCTGTTGCCCCAGCCCTGACCCAGCGCGTGCTCCCACTCCAGGCGCCCGGAGCCGTAGCGCGTGAAGCCCGTGTAGGTCAGGCGCAGTGTGTCCAGCGCGCTGGCGCGCCACTGCACGCTCACGTCGCCGCGCCCGATGCGGCGCACGAGGTTGGGGTTGTTGTCGTCGCCGCTGTTTTCTTTCAGGCGTTTCCACAGACGCGCGTTGATTTGCCAGTTGTTGCCGTTTTCAAAGCCAGTCATCAGGTAGACGCGGTTCCAGCTGCGCGAGAGCGGGTCACTTTGCCCGTTGGAGTGGTGCATGGCGCCGATGCCGCTGTAGCGCCACAGCCAGCCGCCGGGCAGGCGCGCTGTGGTGGGATACACATACATGATTTCCGGCATGTGGTCGGTGCTGCGGAAGGGGCGCGAGAGGCTGCTGTTGAACACCTGCCAGTAGGACTGCTGCGAATACGCCGCCCAAATCGAGTCGCGCAGCCCGCTGCCGGCGGGCGTGAGCAGGCCGCTGGCGAGTTTGGTGCGCACGGACACGTGAAATGCCAGCTCGTTGCGGCTGTAGTCGCTGCTGCTGCTGGCGGTGTTGGTGGGGTTGGGCGAGGTGGGGCGCCGGTTGATGCGGCTGCTGTGCACCACAGAGACTGTATTGGGGTGGAAGGCGCGCAGACCGAACGTCGGGCAACTGGAGCCGG
>ONTY01000151.1 GCA_900320815.1 uncultured Pseudomonadota bacterium | reverse complement strand
GCCGCGCCGAAGGCCGTCAGCAAGGCCGCGCCGAAGGTATTCAGAAAGGGCGCGCCGAAGGCCGTCAGCAAGGCCGTCAGGAAGGGCGCGCCGAAGGCCGTCAGCAAGGCCGCGCCGAAGGTATTCAGCAAGGGCGCGCCGAAGGTATTCAGCAAGGGCGCGCCGAAGGCCAAATGCTTGGCGAAATGAAAATGGCACAACAACTGGTGCTTGGTGCCTTGCATGAGCGTTTTGGTGCGGCATCATCGTCCATGACGCAGCGCATTATGTCCTTGACCGATACGCAAGTTCTCTATCGCCTGGTTGGCGATGCCTGGAAAACCCCATCGCTTGGCGAGTTTGCAAAAAACCTCCCAAACACCTGAGCTATTTTATCTGGAACCCATTCCCGTGACCAAACGCATTTATCTTGATTTTGAGCAGCCCATCGCCGCGCTGGAAGAGCGCATTGAAGAGCTGCGCCGCGTGCAAAGCGAAAACGCCGTCGATATTGGCGAAGAAATCGCCCTGCTTGAGCGCAAAAACCAGCAGTTGCTGCACGACATCTACACCCAGCTCACGCCCTGGCAAATCACAAAAATTGCGCGCCATCCAGAGCGCCCCTACACCCTGGACTATGTGCGCGAGTGCTTCACCGATTTTCAGGAACTGCATGGCGACCGCTGCTTTGCCGACGACCAAAGCATCGTCGGCGGCCTGGCCCGCTTTCGCGGGCAGCCGTGCATGCTCATCGGGCACCAGAAGGGACGCGACACGCGCGAGCGCACCGCACGCAACTTCGGCATGCCTCGCCCCGAGGGCTATCGCAAGGCGCTGCGGCTGATGCGGCTGGCGGAAAAATTTGCGCTGCCCGTCTTCACTTTCATCGACACCCCAGGCGCCTACCCGGGCATCGACGCCGAAGAGCGCGGCCAGTCCGAGGCCATTGGCCGCAACATCTACGAGATGGCGCGTCTGCGTTGCCCCATCATCAGCACCATCATTGGTGAAGGCGGCAGCGGCGGCGCGCTGGCCATCGCCGTAGCTGACCACACTCTCATGCTCCAGCACTCCATTTACTCCGTCATCAGCCCCGAAGGCTGCGCCTCCATCCTCTGGAAAACCAGCGAGAGGGCGCAAGACGCCGCCGAGGCGCTGGGCATTACCGCCGCGCGCCTCAAAGACCTTGGCATCGTCGACGCCATCATTCCCGAACCCGATGGTGGCGCGCAGCGCGACTTGCCCGCCACCGCTGCCGCGCTGAGTGAGCAGCTTGCCGCTGCGCTCGAGCAGCTTTCAGCCCTTGACACCGACGCGCTGCTCGAGCGTCGCTTCCAGCGCCTGATGAGCTACGGGCGTTTTCAGCAAGAGCAGCAGGGCGGTGTCCCTGAAGAAAACGCCGCAGCCGCCCCAGCAGCCTAGAAAATCGCTTCAAAACCCGCTCTGCAAGCCTTTTGCCATGAAGTTTTACCGTGTTCTCTGGTGGCACGCATGGAGGCACTGGCACCATTGGCGCTTCAAGCCCGCGTATGGCGGCGTGCCGGTGGTGCTTTCGCATGAGGAGTTTGTGCAGCTTTCCCGCCACGAATCTTGGCCATCGTCTGATGGGAAAATGATTTTCCGCGCCGTCACTCCCAGAGGGCAATTGCTGGTAATGGAGGCGCTGGATAGCGAGTCGTATTGGAACTTGTGTGAAGCACGGCTGAAACTGCGCCAATTGCACGAAGCCGTTGCCTGCCTGCGTGCGCCGGAAAAATGGGCGCAGAAAAACTGCGTGCGCCTGCATATTCCAGACGCAAAACCGTACGGTTTACCCTTGGCGCGCCTGGACGCCGATGCGCAGATTTATGTGGTACACCGCTGCCGCTATAAAGCCGCCAGCATTGTGCGCCGGCGCATGGCGGAGCTTGGCACTCAAGGCGGGCATTGAGCATGGTGCCTGTACCGATACCCAAGATATTTGCACGGCATTGACTGCACAATATGCCGGCAAGCAGCATATACCCAAAGCACCACGGTTCTGTCCATCCGCTGTTGACGTCAAAAATACTCCCCTTTTCCCGAAGTCCGCTTCGTGGCGATGGCCAGAGCAGCGGTGTTGCCTTGGGGGTGGTGGCGCTGGCGTCGGCGCCTTGCTTTTTCAGCGGCTGGAGATAGGTCAGGATATTTTTATACTCCCATTGAAAATGATTGTTTGCCGGCATATCGTGCCGGAAATGCTATGTATACCCTATTGTCACCGCCGCGCAGCGAGGGCGTGGGCGATGGTGCCCAAGTCCACGTATTCCAGTTCGCTGCCGGCGGGCACGCCGCGCGCCAGACGGGTGACGGCAAGGCCGCGGCTGCGCAGCGCCTCGCCAAGTAGGTGGGCGGTGGCTTCACCTTCGGCGGTGAAGTTGGTGGCGAGGATGACTTCGCGCACTACGCCGTCGCTGGCGCGCTGCATGAGTTCAGCGGCGCCAATGTCGGCGGCGCCGATGCCGTCCAGCGGGCTAATGCGCCCCATGAGCACGAAGTAGCGCCCGTGGAAGGCGCCGCTGCGTTCGAGGGCAGCCTGGTCGGCGGGGGTTTCGACGACGGCCAGCCGCGTGGCGTCGCGCGTGGGGTCGGCGCAGACAGGGCAAATCTCGCCTTCGGTGAAGGTGTGGCACAGCCGGCAGTGCCCCATGCGCTGCACGGCAGCGGTCAGCGCCGCAGAGAGGAGTTGCGCGCCTTCCCTGTCGTGCTGCAGCAGGTGGTAGGCCATGCGCTGCGCAGAGCGCGGGCCGACGCCGGGCAGCCGCTGCAGGGCGTGTACCAAGGCGTCAAGGCTGGGGGCGGCGCGCATGGCGGGCGCTTTTTGTATTTAGAAGGGGAATTTCAGACCGCCGGGCAGGCCAGGCATGCCGGGAAAACCAGCGGGCATCAGAGAACTCATTTTTTCAGCGGTGATTTCTTCGGCTTTGCGCACGGCAGCGTTGAAGGCGGCGGCTACCAGGTCTTCGAGCATGTCTTTGTCCTCGGCAAGTAGGCTGGGGTCAATGCTCACGCGCTTGACGTCGTGCTTGGCGTTCATCAGCACTTTGACCAGGCCGGCGCCGGATTCGCCTTCCACTTCAATGGCTTCCAGTTCGGCGTTGGCTTTTTCCATTTGTTTTTGCTGTTTTTCCAGCATGGCTTGCGCCTGTTTCATCAAGCCAGCAAGCTGGCCTTTGTTCATGTTCATCATGATGTTCAAACTCCTGTGTGATGAGTGGGAAAGAAAATAGGAAAAGGAAAAACGCGCGGCGGCATTTTTCAGAGTTATTGTGTTTTGGGCGTGTTGGGATTGCTTGGGGCGATTTCTTCGGCCTTGAGGGTTTCTTCAATCAGGCGTGCGCCAAACTCGCCGCTGATCTGCTGCACGAAGGGGTCAGCGAGCAGCAGGGCGCGGGCGTCGCCCAGCAGTTTGGCGTCGTGCGTTTTGCGACGTGCAGTGGGGGTATCGGGCGCAGGGGCGGCGCGCACTTCTAGCCGCACGGTGTGCCCGGCAGCCGCAAGTGCAGCCTGCAGTTTTTCGCACGCTGCAGCGTTGCCCGTCAGAGTGCTGACTGCGCAGTGCAGCGTCCAGTGCCCTTCGCTGCGCTGCACCAGTTGCGCTTGTAGGGCGAGTGCGCGTGCAAAGCCGCTAACGGCGTCGGCGGCGACAAGTCGCTCGGCGAGCTGGCACCAGAAGTCAGCGTTGTCTTGTGCTTCCTGGGTATTGATGGCAATTGCTGCTTCTGACGCGGGCGGCATCAATACAGGTGGTAGGGTTTGTGGCGCGGGCGGAGCAGGAGGGGGCGCTGGCTCTGCGGCTGGAGCGGCGCTGGCGTATTCCTCGGTGTACGCATCCAGCGGCGGCGCTTCATAGGCATCGCCGCCATCGGCTGTCGGAGCAGCGTTTGCCGGAGGGGCAGGTGGTGCTGGCGGAGCGGGGAGAGGTGGCGTTTGCGGCGCAGCGGTGGGTGCAACAGGTGCAGGCGGTGGCGCCGGAGGGGGGGCTGCGGTGACTGGGGCGGGTGGGCGCGGCGGTGCCTTGAAGGGCAGCAGGCGCAGCAGCGTCATCACCAGACCGGCGTATTCGTCGGGCGCCAGCCCCAGTTCAGCGCGCCCGTGGATGCAGATGCTGTAGAGCAGCTGCGTTTCGTCGGCGGGCATGAGGGCGGCGAGGCGCCGCACTTCGGCAGCGTCTGGCTCATCGGCGCTGCCCATGCCGGGGGCGGCGTGCTCCACAGCCATGCGCTGGAGCACGGCGGCCATCGCTTCGAGCGTATTGGCAGCGGATTGCCCGGCGCTGCGCAGCGCGTCGCACAACTCCACAGTGCGGCGCCCGTCGCCAGCGGCCAGCGCCTCAATGAGGGCAAAGGTGGTGCTGCTGTCCACGCTGCCGAGCATCTGGCGCACCTGCGCCGCCTGCACCTGCCCGCCGCCAAAGGCAATCGCCTGGTCGGTGAGGCTGAGCGCATCGCGCATGGAGCCACGTGCCGCGCGCGAGAGCAGGTGCAGCGCGGCTGCATCGGCTTCAATGCCTTCCTGTGCCAGCACGTGCTGCAGGTGCTCCTGCACCGTCTCAGGCGCCATCGGGCGCAGGTTGAACTGCAGGCAGCGGCTGAGCCGTCAATCATGAAGACTTTGAAGCGCCCCTGCACCGGCTTGTAGATGGCTTGCTCCAGGAGTTGCTGCACTTCCTCCACGCTGCGGTTGCTGGCAGCGTCCAGCTCGGTGTAGTCCACAAAGCGGCCAGCGTCAATGTCCTGGCACGCCGGGCACTGCCCGCACGGCTCGGCAGTGATGCCACCTGTGCCATCTGCACCCGTGCAGTTGATGGATTTGGCAAGGATGCGCGAGATGGTCGTCTTGCCCACGCCGCGCGTGCCCGTGAACAGATAGGCGTGGTGCAGACGCTGCTGCGCCAGCGCGTTGCCCAGGGCTTGCACCACGTGAGCCTGCCCGACCATTTCAGAAAATTTTCTTGGGCGATATTTGCGCGCCAGCACCAGATATGACATGGCGGCGCATTCTACGGGGCGCCCTCCGCCCGATGGCAGCCGCGAGCGCCCGCTACAATGAGCGGCGGCGGGCCTTCCCGCATGGCAAAGGAGCCAACCGGGTCAGGCGGGGAACCGAGCAGCCCTCACTCCCGCAGCCAGTGCCGGGGTCAAGGCTCGCCTTTTTTTCTTCTTTTCTCCCTTCCTGTTTTGTATACAAAATA
>ONTY01000122.1 GCA_900320815.1 uncultured Pseudomonadota bacterium | reverse complement strand
ACGCAGACTGGAATGCTCCCCTACCGATACAAAATGTATCCCACGGCTTCGGCAACAGGCAAGGCAGCGAGTGCCTCGGCGCCTTCGCCGCGCGCCAGCAGCCCGGGCAGCGCCTGCCACTGCACAGCCTGCGCGGCGGCGGCTTGCGACAGGCTCAGGGCGCCTTTGCCGCTGCGCGGCGCCGCTTCCAGTGGCGCGGCAGCCAGCGCCAGCGCCTGCCCGGGGCGTCCGCCAGCGGCGCGCAGCAGCACGGCGGCTTCGGCGTGTGCGATGTCGTGTGCAGTCAGCCACGCCAAGGCTTGCTCTTCGGGCGGCCAGGGCAGCGCACAGCCTTGGCAGCGGCTGCGAATGGTGGGCAGCAGCAGGTGTGCGGCGCAACTGGCGAGGATGAAGCGCACTTCGCCCGGCGGCTCTTCCAGCGTTTTGAGCAGCGCGCCAGCGGCGGCGTGGTTCATGCGTTCGGCGGGGTACAGCACCGCCACTTTGCCCCTCCCGCGTGCGCTGGTGCGCTGCGCGAAGGTGGTGGCGTCGCGCATGGCGTCTACGCGGATGTCGCGGCTGGGTTTGCGCTTTTTGGCGTCCAACTCGGCCTGCGCTGCCTCGGGCAGTGGCCAGCCGAGGGCGAGCATTTCGTCTTCGGGCATGAGCAGCAAAAAGTCCGCGTGCGTGCGCACGTCCATGCTGTGGCAGCTGGGGCAGTGCCCGCACGCACCGTCTGGCGTGGGTTGCTCGCACAGCCAGGCGCGTGCCAGCAGCAGCGCCAACTCAAGCTGCCCCAGTCCGCTTGGCCCGTGCAGCAGCCAGGCGTGCCCGCGCTGCGCCAGCAGGGCGCGTGCCTGCCGCGCAATCCACGGCGCGGGAACAGCGGCAGATGCAGCAGCGGGGGCGGATGCGGCGCTGGTTTTGGCGCCAGCGGTCTTCTTTGCCGTCATGGCAGCCAGCCCTGTGCGCGCACCGCTGCCAGCATGGCCGCTTGCACCTGTGCTTTTGGGGCGCAGGAGTCGATGCGCACGATGCGCCCACCCGCGCTTGTCATGCGCCGCGCGTAGGCAGCGCGCACGGCGTCAAAAAACGCTGCGCCCGCGCGCTCAAAGCGGTCGCCGCCGCCCCTCATGCGCGGCGCCGCCAGCGCGGGCGGCAGGTCAAACCACAGCGTGAGCATGGGCACCAGCGGCGCCGTTTCAGCCACAAAAACGCCGTCCTGCCCAAGATTTGTCATAGCGGCGCGCTCCAATTGTTCAAGCAGTGTCCAGTCCACGCCTCTGCCGCCGCCCTGGTAGGCAAAGGTGGAATCCGTGAAACGCTCGCACAGCACCACGCGCCCGGCAGCCAGCGCCGGGGCAATGGTGCAGCGCACATGCTCGCGGCGCGCCGCAAACATCAGCAGCGTCTCGGTGATGCCGTCCATGTCTTCGTGCAGCGCCAGCGTGCGCAGCTTTTCCGCCAGCGGCGTGCCACCTGGCTCACGCGTGCACAGCACGCTGCGCCCTGCACCTTCAAACGCCGCCGCCAGTGCGGCGGTGTGCGTGGACTTGCCTGCGCCGTCAATGCCCTCAAAGCTGATGAATAGCCCGGCTCCGGTTGCCGCCCCCGTCATCGCCGCCCTCCCCCGCGCTGATAGTGCTGCACGGCGCGGTTGTGCTCTTCCAGCGTCTCGCTGAACTGGCTGCTGCCATCGCCGCGCGCGACAAAGTAGAGCGAGCGCGTCGCCGCCGGACGCACCGCCGCCAGCAATGCCGCCTTGCCCGGCAGCGCAATCGGCGTAGGCGGCAGCCCGACGCGCGTGTACGTGTTATACGGAGTATCTTCTTGAAGCTGACTGCGGCGCAGCGTGCCGTCATACGCGGCGCCCAGCCCATAAATCACGCTTGGATCCGTTTGCAGCTTCATCCCCTGGCGCAGCCGGTTGGCAAACACACCGGCAATCTCGGCGCGGTCTGCCGCGCGCCCGGTTTCTTTTTCAATGATGGAAGCGAGGATGAGCGCCTCCTCCGCGCTTTTCAGCGGCACATCGGGCGCCCGCGCCTGCCAGGCGGCGGCCAGGCGTTTGTCCATCAGCTGCATGGACTGGCGCAGGATGTCCAACTCGCTGCTCTCCTTGGTGTAGTGGAAGGTATCGGGAAAAAAACGCCCCTCTGCCGCCACGCCAGGCCGCCCCAGCGTCGACATCACCGCCGCAGGCGAGAGCGTGGAGGCATCGTGGCGCAGATGCGGCGCCCGCGCCAGCGCCTGCAGCGCCTGGGCAAACGTCCAGCCTTCCACCAGCGTCACTGCCAACACCGTGCGCTCGCCGCGCGCCATGCGCTCCAGCACATCCTCCGCTGACATGCCGCGCGTGACGGCGTATTCCCCCGGCTGAATGCTGCGCCCGCGCACCGCCCAGCGGAAATACAGCGCCAGCACACGCGGCGGCACCTGCACTCCCGCCGCGTGCAGCCGCTGCGCCGCCATGCGCAGCGACGCCCCCGTGGGCACTGACACCTCCACCTCATCGGCAGCCAGCGCCAGCGGCTGCTGCCCCCACCACATCGCCCCGCCCAGCGCCAGCAGCGCCGCTGACAAAGTGGCAAGCAAAAAAACCAGGAATTTCCACAGTATTCGCACAGGCGTTTTTTCTCGCAAAAAAGATTTATAAAAAGCGCCATAGAAGGCGCCAGAAAAACATCGCATGATAATGGAATGAACATGAACAATACCTCCTCCGCCATCCCAACCGCTGCCACCCTGAGCGGCTGCGTCCCCCTGCCCCACTTGGGCGTCATCAGCGTCAGCGGCGCCGACGCCGTCACTTTCTTGCACGGGCAGCTGACGCAAGACATCGCGCACCTTGCCCCCGGCGCCAGTGCCCTCGCCGCGCTCTGCAACCCCAAGGGGCGCGTGCTCGCCAGCATGTACGCCCTGCACCTCGGCGCTGATGAAGTGCTGCTCATCATCAGCGCCGACGTGCTGGAAGCCACCCTCGCGCGGCTGCGCCGCTACGTGCTGCGCGCCAAAGTGCAGCTTGCCGACGCCAGCGGCGCGTGGCAGCTTGTCGGGCTGATGGGCGAAGCAGCGAAAACAGCGACGGATGCACACCTCATCGCCTTGCCGCCCGCTGATGGCGCCCCGCGCGTCCTGTGGCTGGATGCTGCAGATACCCCCGCGCCGCAAGGTGAGTCGCTTGGCGCTGCCCAATGGCTCTTTGCCGAAGTGCGCAGCGGCGCCGCTCGCGTAGGCGCGGCAATATCGGGCGCCTTTGTGCCGCAAATGCTGTGTTACGAAAGCCTGGGCGCCGTGAACTTTCAAAAAGGCTGCTATCCGGGACAGGAAATCGTCGCCCGCAGCCAATATCGCGGCGCCATCAAACGCCGCGCCTTTGTCGCGCATATTGCCGCTGATATTGCTGCCGGCGATGAGGTATTGGATGAAAACGGGCAAGCTGCTGGCCAAATTGCCCACACTGCCCCCGCGCCAAACAACAACGGCAGCGCCGTTATTGCCGCACTGGCGCAGGACGCCGTTGAACGCGCCACGCCTCTCACCGTGCGCGCCGCGCCGCTGCTGGACATTCACCGCCCCTACGAATTGCTGGAAATCTAGGGTATCCATTCATCGCCGGCTACATAAGCCGGCGACCATAGTTCATTGCATCAGGTATTTATACTCATGAACCCACAAAGGGGAAACGCCGCCGCAGCCGAGGGCAAGATGCCCTCGCTCCACAGGCTTGCAACGGGTTTTGAAGCGGCTCCTTAAGCGCGCTCCTGCCCTCTTTATTCATTTTCCGCCACAGCTTCCCCAAGCGGCGGCGTACGCGCCATGCTTTGTGTGTGGTGCGCCAGCACGTCGGGCAGCAGCGAGGGTTCGCCCTTCACCACGTCCCAGCACCAGGTGCCAAAGCCGCCGTGCGCATTGACGGCGCGCACCCATGTATCCAGCGCCTGCCGTTTGGCGCGGTTTTGCTCGGAGTCCAGGCCCTTGATTTCCAGCGCCAGCAGTTTTCCGCTGGCAAGACGGATAATGAAATCGGGCACAAAGCGCCGCTGGCTGCCGCGCCACAGGTAATAGACCTGAAAACCGAGGTGGTCGTTTTTCACCCACGCCTGCACGTGTTCGCTTTTGTCCAGCCATTTCGCGGTGTAATCTTCCCACGCGCTGTCGGCCACGGCGTGGCTGATGTGCGATTTTTCCGTTGCCATGCACGGTTTGGTTGAATACCAGGTGCGCATACGGCCTGTAGCGCCGGTTGGGAAATCACCATCCAGCACAATATGCAACTGCTGCACATTCTGCTGGCGAATATGCGCCACAAGGTGCTGTACGATGGTATCCATGCACAGCGCCGTCAAAATACGGCGGCGCAGCGGCTCATTATGATATTCAGAAGGGATTTTCAGCAGCGCAAGTGAACTGATGAAATGCTCCACAAGGCGCACCAACTGTGGCACCAATTGCGGCACCAGTGCGCTGATGGAGCCGCGCCAGTCATGCTGCATGGCCAGCAGCGCCTTGTGCGCGGCCTGAAACAGCAGGCGCTGCGCGCGGAACTGCTCCGGCAGTTTTTCCAGGTCAATTTCCACGGCCTGCGCCAGATTCGTCGCACCGCCCAGCGCCGGTGCCAATTCAGCGGCAATCTGCAACTGCGCCGGGTCAATCGCCAGCGGCGGCACGCGGTCCCAGTCCACCACAAGCTGCTCGTGCAGCGTCGCATCCACGCGCAGCACGTTGGGCCAGGTAATTTCAAACCCGGCGCGCTCTGGCAGCACCTCAATTTGCGTGCTCGGCGGCGGGGGCGGGGGCGGTGTGCCGCCTTCGCCCTCCTGCACAATGGAAAGCGGCACGCCAAACACATTCACAAACTCGGGGCGCAGCAGCGCGCGCTCCACCCCGTCCGGGCAGCGCACATTTTCAGTTTCGTACGAAACGCGCCGCAGCCCGCGCCCAATCACCTGCTCGCAGAGCAATTGGCTGGTAAAAGCGCGCAGCCCCATAATGTGCGTGACGTTTTTTGCGTCCCATCCCTCGGAGAGCATCGCCACGGACACCACGGCCTGCACCCGCCCGCCCGCGCCGCCGCGCTTGCCCACGCTATCCACAATGGCGCGCAGCAATTCTTCCTTTGTCGCCTGCTGCAATTGCTCGCGGCGCTGCGGCGGCATATCGTCCACTTCATCCACGATGGCGCGCAACTGCGCTTCGTAGCCCTTGTCGGCGCTTGCCTTTTCGCCGCTTTCCGCCTTTTGCAGCACGCTTGAATCCACGCGCAGCGTGCGCTGCGGCACGCGCATTTCCTCCCAATGGGCGTCGTGATTCAGGTAATGCTCAATGCGCGCCGCCGTTTCGGTGCGGTTGCACACCGTGAGCAGCACGGGCGGGGAAACATGCCCCGCCGCCTCCCACGCCTTGCGGGTTTCGCACCAGTCTGCGCCCAGCAGCGTATAGGCCGTCTGCACCAGCGCGGGCAGCGGCTCGTGCGGCTGGGCGCCCTTGCGGTTCAGGTCCTCGGACACCGCCGGCTCGCGGTAGATGTGGTAGAGCTTGCTGCGGT
>ONTY01000147.1 GCA_900320815.1 uncultured Pseudomonadota bacterium | reverse complement strand
GTGAGCGACTGCACCGAGCACCAGCCCTTGGCAAAGCCTGGAATGCGGTGCACCGGGCAGGGCAGTTCCAGCCGCACCGCCGCGCCGCCCAGCGCCATTGCCGGCAGGCTGGCGCGCGCCAGTTCCGCCATGAAATCTTCCACGCTGATGCGCTGCACATTCACCCGCAGCACCATTGGCGGCGTGCGCTGCGCCTCCTGCAGCACCGACTGCCAGCTGTTGGGGTGGTCGCCCTTCATGCGCCGCACCCACCACATCGGATGGTTGAAGGCCGCCACCACATGCCCCTGTGAGCGCAACATGCGCCGCAACATGCGCCACTCGCGCGTGAAGCGCCGCAGGCAGGCATTAATCAGTCGCGCCTGCGGCTGCATATCGGCGTCGCGGTTGGCCGCTTCCACCGCCTGGTGGATGAGGGTGAAGGCTTCGTACGCCGGCCCCGGCTCCGCCAGCACCGCCAGCGCCACACACAGCAGCGCGTCGGCAGCCGCTGGTGGACGGCGCTGCACCAGCAGCGAACGCAACCCCTCCGCCAGCCCCAGCCAGCGCAATGTGTGGAAGGTGAGTGCCTGCACCCCGGCGCGCAGCGCCGCAGGCTGCTGAGGCAGCAATTCAGACAGTGAATGACCGGCGCGCACACGGCGCACCGTTGCTGCTGCCGCTTGTAATTGTTGCCACAGCGGCGGCTGTCCCACAGCAGCAACTGCCGGCGCATCAGTAGAAGATGCCGATGTCATATGAGTAAGAGAAGAAGAAAAAAGCAAGGGGCAGGGCGCTGCCCTGGCACGCAGCACATATGGCGCGCTGGAAAAAAGGAGGCGCGATTGTCTGTGCGGGATGCCTTCTATGCTCCCAGGAGAAACAAACATGAGCGTCAGTGCCTTATCTTATGCGGCATGAAGGCAAAACTTACATCTTCTTAACGGAAAACTTACACACGCTGACTAAGAGGGAGCAGTGCACAAATACTCTGGCGCGAAAAATCTCACGAATTTTATGGGGAAATAAGAAAGGGGCTTGAACAGTTCGCAACCGTGCGCGAACAGAGCCTATCTAGACGGCTGCACTGTGCTTGCCGCCCTTTTCGTAGCGGTAGGCAAAGAGCGCGTTTTCCCCTTTTTCAGCATCCGTGTGCGGGCATAGCGCGCGCTCGTGGATGAGGTACACGCCCGCCTCCACCTGCTGCGCTATGTGGTAGGTATCGGCCTCAATGACCACGCCCTGATGCTGCTGGCCGCAGCTGATGCAAGCCTCGTGCACCACAGCAGTGGCCACTCCGGCGTCAGCCGCGTGCTGCTGGCATGCAGCGTGCATATGCCCGCGCGAGGCTGCGCGCTCGCGGCACGGTTTTGCCAGGCGCTCAAACACCCAGGCGGGCGCTTTGTCAATATTGAGCAGCGTGAGTTTCTGGCCGCGCTTTTTTGCCACACATAGTGTTTTGGATCTGCTGTTGTCAAAAATATCGGCGCCATCCGCCAGAAAAAGCGCGCTGGGCAGCAGGCTCATGCCCCGTTCATAGCGTTCGCGCACTTTCACCGGCTCAACATTGTGCCCGCCAAGTGCCGCCCTGTTTGCGACGCGGTGAACATTAATGGCAGCGTCGAAGGTTGTCACAAACACCAATTCAAGCTGAAAACCCCTTGCCTTTGCTTCCTGCAAGATGGCGAGTTTGCCTGGTGTGGACATGACGGTTTCAAAAGCGAACGATTGCCCACCCGCCAGCGCCGCCTGGCGGCGTTGCTGCGCCAGTTTTGCCGCCTCCATATTGCGCTGCAGCTCATCAGGAATGTGCGCAAGTTCAGTGCGGGCAATATCATCGGCATTGATATACGTGGTGGGAAAACTTCGGTGACGCATCAACTTGCTTGTCATGGTGCTTTTCCCAGAACCATTGGGGCCGGCAAAAACAAGCATACGCGGTTTCTGGCTGGCAATTGTTGTCATGCGTTAATGGCCTCGGATTTAGTGGCTGCGGGAGCCGGGCTGATGAGCTCTTCATGCCCATCGGGGAAAAGGCTGACGATGGAGCCATCGGGCTTGCCGATTGCCACGGGCAAGCCGTGGGCGTGTGCCTCGGCAATAGCCTCTTGTGCGGCTTCTTGCACCAGTGCGTCAACACGTTCCGTGCCAATTTCGTCAAGAAGTGCGGGCGTCATCTCTTGTGTCTCTTTTTCACCTGGGTTGGGGGAGCAGCGCAGTATAGAGGGGGGGCTGGCGGGGACTTCTAAAAAATAGAATACTCCGCCATAGTGTATGGTATTACCCGCAATTCATGCGGGTAAACATGATATACTCTATATTTTTGCCTTATTGTCGCGCTGTGCGTGCAGCCGTTGGCGGTGCAGCGTTGGCATCGCTGCTGCGCCAGGGATTAATATCAATACCGCCACGGCGGCAATAGCGTGCATACACTCTGAGATGCTGCGGTCGGCAGCGCGCATGAATATCGCAGAAAATCTGCTCCACGCAGTGCTCGTGAAAACCGCTGTGCTGGCGCCAGGAAATGATATAGCGCAGCAGCCCTTCGTGCGCAATCGGTGCGCCGCGATACATAATTTGCACACTCGCCCAGTCAGGCTGCCCGGTGACGGGGCAATGACTTTTGAGCAAGTGACTGGCGAGTGTTTCTTCAACGGGCGGTGCAGCAAAATCAGCATACAGCAGTTCCGGTGCCGGTGCGGGCAGTGGCGGGCATTCAATATCCAGCGCATCCAGATTGATACCCGCCAGTTCCCGCACAGTTTGGTGAGCAAACTCATCCGGCGGCGCCAATAGCGCGTGCACCAAATGCGGCGCGCCGGGCGAAGCCGCCGCTGCAATATCGCGCACCATGCGTGCGTGCACTTCCTTTGCGCTGGCAAAGCGGCATTCGCTGTAACTGTTCAGATAGAGTTTGAGCGATTTGCTCTCAATGATATTCGTGCTGCGGCAGTCCACTGCAATGTGCGCGATGGCCACCTGCGGTTTGCCGCGCATATTGAGCCAGGACAGCTCATACGCTGTCCACACGTCAGCGCCTGCGGCAAAGGGCAGGGAGCCGCTGCCATCGCCGCCCAGTGCCGCGCGCTGCGGTGCACGCGCAATGGGGAACAGCAGGCTGGCATCGCAGCGCGCTGCCGCCAGCGCCTCGGCGCTGATGCTGCGCCCCAGGGGGCCAAGAGAAGGGCGGGCGGGCAGGTTCATGGCATCAAACCTCAAAAATATTGCGAGAAAAAAGCGGCTATCCCGCATGGGGCAGCCGCTTTTGCTGTGTTTTTCAAAAATCCTGGGGTGTTTATCGCATTGCACGCCAGCCAATATCGCGGCGGTAGTGCGCGCCGTCAAAATAAATAGCGCCGGCGGCGTCGTAAGCGCGCTTTTGCGCCTGGCGCACGGTGTCGCCAAGGGCGGTGACGCACAGCACGCGCCCGCCATTGGTGCGAAGCTGAGCGTCTTCGTCGTCCAGCGCAGTGCCGGCGTGGAACACCACCACTTCATCGCTGGGCTGCTGCGGCAGGCCACTGATGGCGTCGCCCTTGCGCGGGGCGCGCGGGTAGCCTTCGGCAGCCATGACGACGCCCAGCGCAATGCGCCGATCCCACTGCAGCTGCACCTCGCCCAGCTTGCCGCTGGTGGCGGCCATGAGCGCCTCAAACAGGTCAGATTTGAGCCGCGCCATGATGGGCTGCGTCTCTGGGTCGCCCATGCGGCAGTTGAACTCCAGACAGCGCGGCTGACCGGCGGCGTCAATCATCAGTCCTGCATACAGGAACCCTGTGTATGGAATGCCTTCGCGTTCCATGCCGCGCACCGTCGGCCAAATGATTTCGCGCATGACACGCGCGTGCACATCGGCAGTGACGACGGGCGCGGGCGAATACGCGCCCATGCCACCGGTGTTGGGGCCGGCGTCGCCGTCCAGCAGGCGCTTGTGGTCCTGGCTGGTGGCCAGCGCCAGCACGTCGCGCCCGTCGCTAAGCACGATGAAGCTGGCTTCTTCACCACCTAGATACTCTTCAATGACCACGCGTGCGCCGCTCTCGTTGTGCGCTACGCCCAGGCTGTTGGCGCCGAGCATGTCGTCAATGGCGGCGCCTGCCTCGTCCATGCTCTGCGCGACGACTACGCCCTTGCCGGCGGCCAGCCCGTCTGCCTTGACGACGATGGGCGCGCCGCGCTGCGCCACGTAGGCGCGCGCTTCTTCGGCGTTGCCGAAGGTGGCGTAGTCCGCTGTGGGGATGCCGTGGCGGCGCATGAAGTCTTTGCTGAACGCTTTGGAGCTTTCCAGTTGCGCTGCCGCGCGCGTGGGGCCAAAGATGCGCAGCCCGTGCGCGCGAAAGTCATCCACCACACCAGCGGCCAGCGGCTGCTCCGGCCCTACCACGGTGAGCGTGATGTTCTCGGCCAGTGCCCAGTCACGCAGTTTGTCTAAGTCTGTGATGGGTACGTTTTTGAGCACAGGCGAGATGGCAGTGCCGCCATTGCCAGGCGCCACATACACCTGTTGCACGCGCGTAGATTGCGCCAGCCGCCACGCCAGCGCATGTTCGCGCCCTCCTGAGCCGATGACCAAAACTTTCATGGGGAAGCGAGACCTTATTTGGTGGCAAAAAAAGGGCGGGCGCAGCCAGCGCGCCCGCCAAGGCACGCAATGGTACTCCCACGCCTTGCGGCGAGGGCGTTGGCAGGGCACAGCAAAGGCGCAGCAAGAATGCAGCAATGCCCGTATGCGGCGCGCTGTAACTGCTCCGTTTACCAGAGCGACTGTGCATTGTGTCTACCCGCATCCTCTGGCATGCCGCGTTGTGATGGGGGCTTGTTGCAAAATACGCACGGGCGGAGCGGCAGCCCCGCACACTCACTCCCTTTCACAACCCAAAGGAATGACCAGCATGAGCGAAGAAATTGTTATGGAAAACGTCACCTATGA
>ONTY01000146.1 GCA_900320815.1 uncultured Pseudomonadota bacterium | reverse complement strand
GGGCGTGGTGCGCTTTCAGGGCGGGCACAACGCCGGGCACACCATCGTCGTCGGCGGCGCAAAAACGGCGCTGCACATCATCCCCAGCGGCATATTGCGCGCCGGCGTGCGCTGCTACGTGGGCAACGGCGTGGTGCTCTCGCCCGCCAAGCTGCTGGAAGAAATCGCCGGGCTGGAAGCCGCTGGCGTGCAGGTGCGCGGGCGCCTGTTCATCAGCGAGGCGTGCCCGCTCATCCTGCCCGCGCACGCCGCGCTTGATGTGGCGCGCGAAGCCGCACGCGCGCAGGGCGGGGCGGAAAAAATCGGCACCACCGGGCGCGGCATCGGCCCGGCGTATGAAGACAAGGTGGCGCGCCGCGCGCTGCGCGCGCAGGACCTGAAGCACCCAGAGCGATTCGCCGCGCGGCTGCGCGAGAACCTGCGCCTCTACAACTTCCTGCTCACCGGGCTGTACGGCTCGCGCACGCTGGACTTTGGCAGCGCGCTTGGCGCCTACATCAAGGACGGCGAGTTGCAGTTCGAACCAATCTACGAAGAAGCCATGCAGCAGGCGCGTGACATCCTTCCCATGCTCGCCGACGTATCCAGAGAGCTGAACGCGGCGCACGCGCGCGGCGAAAACCTGCTGTTCGAGGGCGCGCAGGGCGCGCTGCTGGACATTGACCACGGCACCTAAGGCTGGCACATGTCCACTGTGGGCGCAGAAAAGGGTGTGACCACCGGGCGCGCCCGCCGCTGCGGCTGGTTTTATGCGGCGCTGCTGCGCCGCAGCGCGCACATCAACGGGTTGAGCGGCCTGTGCATCACCAAGCTGGACGTGCTCGACGGCCTGCCGGAGCTGAAGATTTGCACCGGCTACGAGCTGGACGGCGCGCAGCTTGACGTGCTGCCGCTGGGCGCCGATGACATCGCGCGCTGCCGCCCCATCTACGAGACGCTGCCCGGCTGGTCAGAGAGCACCGCCGGCATCACCAACGGCGAGGCGCTGCCCGTGAACGCGCGCCAATACCTCAGCCGCATCGAGCAGGCCAGCGGCGTGCCCATCCACATGATTTCGACCGGCCCCGAGCGCGTGCACACCATCGTGCTGCGCCACCCCTTCCAGACAGCCTGAGGCAGAAAAAAAGGAGCGCCCCCACCATGCTCAGCGCAGACGGCAAACACCTCTACGTCAGCGAGGAGGAATACCTCGCCCTCACGGAAAAGCTGGCGGTCAGCATTCATCTCTCTGGCTGGCGCTTTGACGCCATCCTGTGCCTGGCGCGCGGCGGCCTGCGCGTGGGCGACGTGCTCAGCCGCATCTTTGGCGTGCCGCTGGCCATCATGGCCGCCAGCAGCTACCGTGCAGAGCACGGCACGCAGCAAGGCGCGCTGATGCTGGCCAAAAACATCACCGCACGCAGCCCCTTGAGCGGGCGCGTGCTGCTGGCCGACGACCTGGCAGACACCGGCGCCACCTTGCACGCCGTGGTGCCGCGCCTGCGCGAGAGCCAGCCCGCCATCACCGAACTGCGCACCGCCGTGCTGTGGGTCAAGGCATCTTCCACCTTCACTCCCGACTGGTGCGCCGAGCACCTGCCCACCAGTCCCTGGATTCACCAGCCCTTTGAGCGTTACGACAGCTGCTCCCCGGAAAAACTGCTGGCGCAATGGAAAGGAAAAATCTGAACATGAACGCAGAAAACCAGCCCGTTATCAACGGCACCGGCGGCGTGGCGTATTTCGTCGTACTCGGCATCGCCCCCGGCGCGGCGGCGGAAGACGCCGTGCGCGCCTTTTTCGGCAGCGCGCAGGCGCTGGCGCGCAGCGTAGGGCACCGCTATGGAGAGCGCCGCATCAGCCTCGTCGTTGGCATTGGCGCGGCGGCGTGGGACAGACTGTTTCCCGCCGCCGCCGCGCGCCCCGCGCATTTGCACCCGTTCCGCGAATTGCACGGCGCGCGCCACACTGCGCCTGCCACGCCCGGCGATATTCTTTTGCACATCCGCGCCGAAGCGCAGGACGTGTGCCACGAGCTGCTCACGCACATCATGCAGGCGCTCGGCGACAGCGCACATCCGCTGTACTATCTCATCTTCTCCTCGGTGACGAACGTCGTGCTGGACGTCCTGTTCATCGCAGCGCCGTCTTTCCCATTGATGAGGTGCACGGCTTCCGCTACTTTGACGCACGCGCCGCCCTTGGCTTTGTCGATGGCACGGAAAACCCGCAGGGCGCCGAGGCCGAAGACGCCGCCTTCATCGGCGCCGAAGACCCCGCCTTTGCCGGCGGCAGCTATGTCATCGTGCAGAAATACCTGCACGACATGGCCGCGTGGAACGCCCTGTCCACCGAAGAGCAGGAAAAGGTCATTGGCCGCACCAAACACGACGACATTGAACTGCCCGAAGGCGTGCAGCCCTCCAACTCACACGTCGCGCTCAACATCATTGAGGATGAGGACGGCAACGAACTCGCCATCGTGCGCGGCAACCTGCCCTTTGCCAGCCCCTCGCGCGGCGAATACGGCACCTACTTCATCGCCTACGCACGCGACCCCGGCATCACCGAACAGATGATGCGCAACATGTTCATTGGCAGACCCGAGGGCAACTACGACCGCATGCTCGACTACAGCCGCGCCGTCACCGGCACGCTGTTTTTCGTGCCCTCTGCCCCCATGCTGGAAAGCCTGGCCGAAGAGGGCACACCCGCCAGCAGCGACGGCTGCCTGCGCATCGGTTCACTCAAAAGTAAATAACGGGGATTTTTATGAAAAAACGCGACTTCCTGAAAAACGCTGCTGCCGCTGCAGCAGTGGCAACTCCCGCACTGGCGCTGGCGCAGGACGGAAAACCCGCGTGCAGCGGCGCAGATTTTTCCACCCTCGTGCGCGCGCGCCACTCGGTGCGCGATTTTCTCGATAAACCCGTGGACGAACAGGCGCTGCGCGATATTGTCAGCGACGCGCAGCAGGCGCCCTCGTGGGTAAATGCGCAGGAGTGGAAAGTGTACGCCGCCACGGGCGAAACCCTCGCTGCCTTCAGGCGCGATTTTCAGGCGCGCGCTGCCAGCGGCGAAAAAGGCGCCTCCGACATTCCCCCGGCGCACCGCACCTCGTGGTCACAGGCGGCGCAAAAAAACATGCAGCGCCTGTCGGTGGACGTGGGCGCGCACATGGGCAAGGAAGCGGGCGTTTTTGCCCAGGTGCAGGACACCCTGTTCAATGCCCCGGCGCTGCTGTTTTTCACCCTGCCCAAGGAATATCCGCAATTTGCCCTGCTGGATTTGGGCGGTTTTTATCAAACGCTGATGCTTGCCGCCACGGCGCGCGGCATTGATTCCATTCCGGCGTACGCCATCGTCAAATATCCTGACCTGGCGCACAAACACCTCGGCATTCCAGCAAGCGAAATTGTTGCCATCGGTGTCGCCCTTGGCTACAAAAGCACCGCCAAAATCCGGGCCGTCGAGGACGCCGCCTTTTGTCCGTCGGCAAAATACACTTGACTTTTTCTCGCGCACAGAGTATCATTACATCATTATTTCTGCAAATTCCGCTGCAGACGCCGCTATCTGTTTCCAGCCCAAGGCAGGCTAAAAAATACCCACCACCTCTTCACCCCATCGCCCGCAACCCTTGCGGGCGATTTTTTATACTCTTGGGATGTATTACGACAATTCTTGGGTATAAAGAGGTTTGCCCGCCAGATACGCGGGCAATCCGACATTAATACTTTGAGTATTGATACGGGAAGGAAAATATGGGAAAGCAAAAATACTCCAAGATATTGACCTCCATCGCCGGCATAACTTGCCGGCAAACGCACGATACCCAAGAGATTCTTGATGTCTACACAGTCGCCACCGCCAGCAGCGCGCACGAAGCCAGCACCGCTGCCCCCCAGGCGGCACTGGCCGCCAGCACGCAGGCGCGGCGCGTATCCGCCGGCTGCGGTGCGCGTGCCGCTTCATTGAGCGTGTAGGCACCCGGCTTGCCCAGCCGCACGCCCAGCAGCAGCGCCATCGCCCCCATCGGCCAGCCGCCGTTGGGCGAGGGCGTACGCTGCGCCTGCTGCGCCGTCGCACGCCAGAAGGCGCCATTGCCCGCTTGCCCGGCAGCCGCCGCCAGCGCCGCCGCCGCCAGCCGCGCCGGCAACCAGGAGAGCACGTCGTCCGCACGCGCCGCCCACTTGCCCGCCCACTGCCAGTCGCGCCCCTCGCGCACACCTGGATAGCCCCACATGGCGTCCGCAGTGTTGGCAAAGCGGTAGAGCGCCGCACCAGGCAAACCCAGCAGCGCAAACCACAGCAGCGGCGCAATAAGCGAGTCGGCCAGGTTCTCCGCCAGCGACTCGATCGCCCCTTCGCGCACCTGGGCACCAGTCAGCGTGCGCACCTCACGGCTGACCAGCTGCGCCAGCCGCACCTGCCCGGCAGCCACGCCGCTCTCCAGCGCCGCTTCCACCGCCAGCACCTCGGCGCGCAGCAGATCCCACGCCAGCAGGGGTTTGAGTGCCATACCCAGCGCCAGCGCCGCCAGCGGAGCCGGTTGCGTGAGCACCCAGTCTTGCAGCAAGCTGGCCAGCGCCCAGATAAACGCCGCCATCGCACACCAAGCTGCTGCCGCCGTCCAGAACAGCTGCGCCGCCGGCAGCACGTGCACCAGGTGCTGCGGCGGCGCCAGCCGCGCGCCCGCCCACGCCAGCCAGCGCCCCATCCACACCACCGGATGCCAGTGCAGCGCCGGCTCGCCCAGCCATCTGTCAATGAACAGCGCCAGCAGCGGCACTGCCGCCAGCCACGCCGCCGCCGGCCACGCAGGCCAAGCTGCCATCCATCCATGCCAATCAACCGTCTCAACCATGCGGGCAGCGTACGCCGAAGCATTGTCAAAAAATACTCCCGCATATAAGATGTATTTGCCGTTATATATCACAGGAATATATAATTATACTCATGCGCCTATTTTTTTGATTGGTGGTATATCATGAATACCCGCATATCATGCAGGTGATAAATGATAATGAAAAGGAGTATTTTTCACCTCCACAATCGCCGCCATGACTGCCGCGCTCTCTGCTCCTCCCGCCATCACCGCCGTGCTGCTGTGCGGCGGTCGCGCCAGCCGCATGGGCGGGCGCGACAAGGGGTTGATTGAGTGGCAAGGGCAACCATTGGCGCAGCACGCGCTGCGCCGCCTGCGCCGCCAGAGCCTGCCACTGGCGCGCATCGCCATCAGCGCCAACCGCAACCTGGCCGCTTACGCCGCCTTTGGCTGCCCGGTGTGGACGGACGTGATAGCCGACTTCCCCGGGCCACTCGGCGGCATCTTCACCGCGCTGGGGCACTGCAGCACACCGCTGCTGCTGGCAGTGCCGTGCGATGTGCCACTGTTCCCGCGCACCCTGTGCGCGCGTTTGCTGGCAGCGATGCAGCGCAGCGGCGCACCGCTGGCCGTGGCGACAACGCCCGGCGCCCTGCAGCCGGTGTTTTGCCTCATGCAGCGCAACGTGCGCGGCAATCTGGCTGCCTATCTTGAGGCAGCGGGCAAACACGGTGTGCGCCGCTGGCAGCAGCAGTGCGGCGCCGTGCTGGCACCGTTCAAAAGCGACGCCATGTTCACAGGCTGCAACACGCCGCACGAACTGGCGGCGTTGACCGCTACGCACGCCTCACGCTCATTTATCTAGAGCAAAAACTCTGCGAAATATGTTGGCAATACGTCACTTTAATGCAGAAAACTGCGCGCACCATCCCCCCTTTTCCCCGCTTGCCTGGCGCAGCCTGCACCGATGCACCACAAGCGGCAGAATACAATTTGCAACTGTTGCGCTGCCGCATAGAGCGACGCGCCAAGACACACAGCGCGCTGGGCGCGCGTTTTTTTTTGAGTTTCGCGGGCAGCCCCACTGCCCCTCCTGTAAAGAGGTTTCCATGAAAATTGGCAATATCGTCGGCCTGGTTGGCTGGCGCGGCATGGTTGGCTCAGTGTTGATGGGCCGAATGAGCGAGGAAGGCGACTTCGATTCCATCGAACCCATTTTCTTTTCCACCAGCAATGCGGGCGGCACCGCCCCTGCAATGGCGAAAAATGAAAAAACGCTCCAGGACGCCCGCGACATTGAAACGCTGAAAAAATGCGACATCATCCTCACCTGCCAGGGTGGTGATTACACATCGGAGGTTTTCCCAAAACTGCGTGCCGCCGGCTGGAAAGGGCACTGGATTGACGCTGCCAGCACGCTGCGCATGAAAAGCGACGCCATTATCGTGCTGGATCCGGTCAACATGCCCGTCATTCAAGACGCCCTCTCCAGAGGCAATGTGAACTGGGTAGGCGGCAACTGCACCGTCAGCTGCATGCTCATGGGCGTGGGCGCGCTCTATAAGGCCGGTCTGGTGGAATGGATGAGCACCCAAACCTATCAAGCTGCCAGCGGCGGTGGCGCGCAGCATATGCGCGAGTTGCTCACGCAATATGGCACGCTCAACGCCGAAGTGAAAGCCCTGCTGGACGACCCTAAAAGCGCCATTCTGGAAATTGATCGCAAAATCATTGCGCGCCAGCGCGGCATGGCGCCGCAGGAAATGGCCAATTTCGGCGTGCCACTCGGCGGCAACCTTATTCCGTGGATTGACAAGGATTTGGGCGACGGCTATTCACGCGAAGAATGGAAAGGCATGGCGGAAACCAACAAAATCCTTGGCCGAGGCGAAGGATTTGGCTCCCCCGCCATTCCCGTGGACGGCTATTGCGTGCGCGTGGGCGCCATGCGCTGCCACAGCCAGGCGCTTACCTTCAAACTCACGCGCGACGTGCCCGTGGCCGATATTGAAGCCATGATTGCTGCCGATAATGAATGGGTGCGCGTCGTGCCCAATACACGCGAAGACACCATGCGCGCCCTCACGCCCGTGGCCGTCACCGGCACCATGACCGTGCCCGTCGGGCGTATCCGCAAGCTGGCAATGGGACCGCAATATTTGGGCGCTTTCACCGTTGGTGACCAGCTCCTGTGGGGCGCAGCCGAGCCGCTGCGCCGCATGTTGCGCATCCTGCTGCAGCACACGTAATGCTCTTTGCTGCCACCCGTACACTCACGCCCCGCCGCGCCACCGCTTTGGTGCGCTGCGCGGGCGTCTTTGAATGCCTTCTGTTGTTGTCACACGGCAACATGAAGATGCACTTTCAAGTCCTTTTCCCATATGGCCTTTTGCGGAAAGCAGCGCCGCAGCTTGCCTGCACGCCGGCCTGATGCTACGGTCAGTCCCATATCTGTTGTTCGACCCAAGGCTCTGCCTGCCCACCACTATGAAAAACAAAACCACATTGATGTCACGCGGAGTCCGCCATCCCGCTGACGCTGCGGCGCTCCCCTGGAAAAAGGGCATCGTGTCCCTGGCCGCCGTGCTGGCGGTTGCAGGTGGCATTCCTGACGCCCAGGCACTTACTCTTGGTGCTATCAAAGTGCGTTCTGCGCTCGGTCAGCCGCTGCGCGCCGAAATTGAAGTGCCGCAAATCTCCTCGGAAGAAGCGGCCAGTCTTCGGGCGTCTATGGCATCGCCCCAGGTTTTTGACCAGTTGGGCGTGGAATACAACCCGGCGCTCGCCGGCACGCGCGTCTCACTGGCACGCCGCCGCAACGGCCAGGCATATCTGCGTGTGGTGGGCAGCCAACCCATTAATGAGCCTTTCCTTGGGCTGGTCATCGACGCCCATTGGGCTGGCGGGCATGTCATGCGCGACTACACCATGCTGGTGGATCCACCGCGCCATGCCGCACCACCCGCGCCTATCACCAAGTCTGAAACTTCGCGCGCTGCGACACGCACCGCTGCGGCTGAGCAGGTGCGTCCGTCTGGTCGCCAGAAATCCCCGCGCAGCCGCCGCCGCGCCGCAGCCTCACCGGCAGCCGACAGCGCCATCTCTGGCGAAGGTGGCCAAGTCGTTGTCAAGCGCGGCGACACCGCCGGCGCCATTGCCGCACGGCACGCCGCCCCTGGTGTCTCACTTGATCAAATGCTCGTTGCCATGCTGCGCGCCAACCCGCGTGCGTTCATTCGTGGCAACGTCAACCTGATTCGTGCTGGCGCCGTCCTGAACATACCCTCCGCCGAGCAAGCTGCCGCCATACCGCGCCGCAAGGCACGCCGCTCCGTCGTCGCCAAAACGCGCGATTTCGGCGCCTACCGTCGTGGCGTAGCCTCTCACGTGGCCAGCGCGCGCGTGCCCGCTGCTGGGCGCAAAGCCTCCGGCAGCGTGCAGCCGCAGGTGCGCGACAGCCGTGCGCCTGCACCCGCCAAAGATGTGGTGGTGATGTCACGCTCTGGTGGCGCGTCCCCAGCGGCCAAAGATGAAACCAATATCGCCCGCTCGCGCCAGGAACGCGCAAACGCTGCGCGTGCCGACGAGGTCAAA
>ONTY01000178.1 GCA_900320815.1 uncultured Pseudomonadota bacterium | reverse complement strand
TGTATGAGTATAGAGATTGTTTCCTAGGAAAACAGGCACAAAAAAGCCGCCCGCAGGCGGCTTGTGGCTGGCAGGGCACTCACTCACTCCACCACGTGCAGCTGCCCGCGAATTTCACCCGCTGGGTAGGCAGTGGTTTGCACATTCACATACCACAGCCCTTGCAGCAAGTCAGCCGCTTGCTGCTCGCCCAGTGTGACGCGCCCCTCATACGTGGCGCCAAACGGGCCAGGCCAAATCATTGCTGCCGGCGCTGTTTGCCCGGCGCCAGCCGGGCTGTGAAATTGCACGCCTGTGATGGTGCCCTCCAGCCCTGACCAGCTCGTCTTCCAGCGCAGCAGGCGCGTTTGGCGGTTGTAGACCATGTCCAGCCGCCCGCTGCCGCGGCTGGGCGTGGGCGGCACGACATTGGCGCCGCTCAGTTGTGTGCTCAGCGCCACGCGCGGGTCAGCATCATCGGCTTGCGGCAGCGGCTGCACCGGCACGCTGCCCACCGGGCTGACCCGCACATCGCTGGCAGGCTGCGTGGCCGCCTGCTGGCCGGGCATACGCACCTGCGGCGGGCTATAGCGATGCTGGTTGAGGTCAGTGCTCGTGCAGCCGGCCAGCAGCGCCAGAGCCGCCAGCGGCGCATACAGGGAAACCCATCGGTTTGCAATCATCTTGGGAGACTCTCCTTTTTAAAAAACAAGCGAGCCATGTGGCGCGTGCCGGAAAAAGCGGCGAATTGTAGGAAAGCGCGCCCACAGGCGCACAGAGCGCACAGCGCAGGACGAGAGCACAAAAACCCCTTGTGACAGTCGGAATCAGGCTATACTTGATTGAATAACTAGGGATTGGGTGGCGCTGCGCCCCAGCGCACTCCGCCCGCATCAGCACAAAGGAACAGCCCCTATGCGCCTCACCACAAAAGGACGGTTTGCCGTCACCGCCATGATTGACGTTGCCCTGCGCCAGAGCACCGGGCCAGTCGCCCTGGCTGCCATCAGCCAGCGGCAAAACATTTCTCTCTCTTACCTGGAGCAGCTGTTCGGCAAGCTGCGCCGCAAATCTTTGGTCGTCTCCACACGCGGGCCGGGCGGTGGGTATTCACTTGGGCGCGAGGCGGGCGACATCACCGTTGCCGATATTGTCTGCAGCGTCGACGAGCCGCTGGACGCCACAGGCTGCGGCGGCGGGGAAAACTGTATGCCCGGCGGCGAGCGCTGCATGACGCACGATTTGTGGACGGCGCTCAACCAGCGCATGTTTGATTTTCTCAACTCCGTGACGCTGCAGCACTTGGTGGACGACCAGCGCGAGCGCGGTTTCCAAATTGACGGGGAAACCAGGCACACGCCGCGCCGTGCCATTGCCGATGCGCCGCAACTCAAACCCGTGCGCGTGACCACGCCAAACTCCATTTTTGCACTCGGCAGCGCCGCCGCAGAATAATCCGCGCCGCGCGCCTGCAAGCATTTTTTTTTGAAATTGTTGCCAGCCTATCCAGCCATGAGCCAGACACCGCATTTCCCCATTTATATGGACTACGGCGCCACCACGCCCGTTGATGAGCGCGTGGTAGACGCCATGATTCCCTGGCTGCGCCAAAACTTTGGCAACCCCGCCAGTCGCAGCCATGCCTGGGGCTGGCAGGCAGAAGAAGCCGTGGAAAAAGCGCGCCGGCAAGTCGCTGACCTGATTGGTGCCGACCCGCGCGAAATCATCTGGACCAGCGGCGCCACGGAATCCGACAATCTCGCGCTCAAAGGCGCCGCACATTTTTATCAAGGCAAAGGCAGGCACCTGATAACGGTGAAAACCGAGCACAAAGCCGTGCTCGACACCATGCGCGCGCTGGAGCGCGAAGGTTTTGACGTCACCTACATGGACGTGCAGGAAGACGGCCTGCTGGATATTGAAGCGTTCAAAGCGGCGCTTCGCCCCGACACCATTCTTGCCAGCGTCATGCTGGTCAACAATGAAATTGGCGTCATTCAGGATATTGAAGCCATCGGGAAAATCTGTCGCGAGCGCAAAATTATTTTCCATGTAGACGCCGCACAAGCCACAGGCAAAGTGGCGATTGACCTGCAAACCTTGCCCGTAGACTTGATGAGCCTGGCCAGCCACAAAACCTACGGCCCCAAAGGCATTGGTGCACTGTATGTGCGCCGCAAACCGCGTGTGCGCCTGGAAGCACAAATGCACGGCGGCGGGCACGAGAGGGGGCTGCGCAGCGGCACACTGCCCACACATCAGATTGTGGGCATGGGCGAGGCGTACCGCATTGCGCGCGAAGAAATGGCGCGCGACAACGAGCGCGCCCATGCACTGCAGCAGCGTTTGATCAACGGCCTCAAAGACTTGCCAGAAGTTTTTCTGAATGGCCACCCCACACAGCGCGTGCCGCAGAATATCAATATAAGCTTCAATTTTGTGGAAGGCGAATCGCTGATGATGGGCATCAAAAAGCTGGCAGTTTCCAGCGGCTCGGCGTGCACCAGCGCCAGCCTGGAGCCAAGCTATGTATTGCGCGCGCTTGGACGCAGTGACGAGCTGGCGCACAGCAGCTTGCGCATCACAATTGGCCGCTTTACCACGGAAGAAGATATTGATACCGCCATAGCCGCCATTCGCGCCAATGTGCAGCGGTTGCGTGAACTCTCGCCATTATGGGAAATGCACCAGCAGGGCATTGACCTGAGCGCCGTGCAATGGGCGGCGCACTGAATCTAGCCAACACCAAAGGAGCCAGAAAATGCCATACAGCGACAAAGTCATCGACCATTATGAAAACCCGCGCAACGTGGGCAGTTTTGACACCGCCGACCAGAGCGTTGGTACCGGCATGGTGGGCGCGCCCGCCTGCGGTGACGTGATGCGGCTGCAAATCAAAGTCAACGACGAAACCGGCGTCATTGAAGACGCGCGTTTCAAAACCTACGGCTGCGGCAGCGCCATTGCCTCATCGTCACTGGTCACAGAATGGGTCAAAGGCAAAACGCTGGACGAAGCGCAGGCACTCAAAAACAGCCAGATTGCCGAAGAACTGGCGCTGCCGCCGGTGAAAATTCACTGCTCCATTTTGGCCGAAGACGCCATCAAAGCGGCAGTGCGTGATTACCGCGAAAAACACGGCATGCAGGCGCAAGAAAACTCAGCCGCTGCCTGAAAAGGGCGGCGAGGAAAAAACCATCATGGCCATCACAATGACACAAGCCGCTGCCGCGCACGTTGCCCGCAGCCTGGCGCGACGCGGCAAAGGACTGGGCGTGCGCCTGGGCGTGAAAACCACAGGCTGCTCCGGCTTGTCGTACATGCTGGAGTTTGTCGACGAAGCCGCGCCTGAAGATAAAACCTTTGAGCAGCACGGCGTGAAACTGCTGGTTGACCCCAAAAGCCTGCCATACCTGGAGGGCACGGAACTGGATTTTGTGCGCGAAGGCTTGAACGAAGGCTTTAAATTCCACAACCCCAACGAGCGCGACCATTGCGGCTGTGGCGAATCATTCCGCGTATGAACGCCATCAATCTGGCCGCCAGCGATTTTGAATTGTTTGGAGTGCCTGCGAGTTTTTCCCAGGATATTGAGGCGCTGGCTGCACGCTGGCGTGAATTGCAGCGCCAGGTACACCCTGATCGCTTTGCTGCCGAAGGCGCCGCCGCGCAGCGCATCGCCGCGCAATGGTCGGCCCGCATCAATCAGGCGTGGCAGCGCTTGCGCGACCCGGTGGCGCGCGCCAGCTATTTATGCGAGTTGGGCGGCGTGAGCGTGAATGCGGAAAACACCACCGCCATGCCGCCGCAGTTTCTCGTGCAGCAAATGGAACTGCGCGAAGCACTGGAGGCCGCTCAAGCTCCTGCCGCGCTGGATGCGCTGGCGCGCACTGCCGCTGCGCAGCGCGCGCAGCTTGAAGGTGAGATAATGCGGTATATTGACGAAGAGCGCAATTTTTCCGCAGCCGCCGCCAGCGTGCGTGCGCTGATGTTTTTGCGCCGTTTTGAAAGCGATATTGGGCGCCGCCGAGCGCAGGCGCCGGACTGATTTTTTTCCCCTGACCAACGAAAGATACACCACCATGCACACACGCAGAACTTTCCTCACACTCGGCGCCGCAGGTGCTGCCGCGCTGCTCGCTGCCTGTTCTTCCACGTCCTCGGCGTTGAACAAAACGGGCGAAGCGGTTGGCGGCGCTGTGAAAAAAACAGTGTCCATTATTCCCGGTATGGGCAAAGGCACGAAAAAAATCGCCATTATTGGCGCCAACGGCAAAAGCGGCAGCGCCCTGGTTGAAGAAGCCCTGCGCCAAGGCCATGAAGTCACCGCTATTGCGCGCAAGGCGGAATACACCAACGATGCTGTGAAAAATGTCGTCCACAAAGACCTTTTTGACCTCACCAAAGAAGATGTGGCTGGTTTTTATATAAATACAATAGGTGAAATACAGAAACAATT
>ONTY01000104.1 GCA_900320815.1 uncultured Pseudomonadota bacterium | reverse complement strand
TCTCCCTGACGCTCAAGAATTGCCTGCGCCTGTGCGCGAAAGGCTGCAAAGCCAAGCATTGCGGCGCGCTGTCCAAACGCCTCGGAAAGATATTCACTGTACAGCGTCCTGTAATCAATTTCATCGCCTCTTCTGACATGCAGGTACGGCAGTATCGGAATATTGCCGCTTCGCCTTTTCAGAAACTCCGCAACCGGAATCGCTGCAGCGTCCTCCTGTGCCACCTCCTGCACAAAAGCCGCGCCTGCCGGCTTGCGACAGTGCAGCAGCAAATCCGCGCCTACCGTGTTGTCGCTGACAAACTGCTTGAAGGTGCCATGCTGCTTGTCAAAAATATCCATGCGTTCAATGGAAAATCCAGCCTCAAGGAGTGCGCTGCGGATGCACTCCCATATTTCCTTTGCGGAGTTCATGAAGACCAGCACAAGCCAGTGTCCTGCCCTCAGCACCCGAAAGCACTCCCGCAGGCTTTGTGTCATGAGCGCCTGATAGGCCGCAGCATCCTTGTTCTGGAAGCGGTTGACGATGGCTTCTTGCGCGGTTTCAGTATAGGCGCCAAGCCAGGCTTCCCAGAGCATATTCATCTCGCTGTAGTTGATATTGGCACCAAACGGCGGGTCAGTAAAAATCAAGTCAACGCTCTCATCGGGCAAAAAACCCAGCCGGGCTGCCGCCCCGGTGTGCACAACGCAGCGCCCGTTATACGAACAGGCCGTCGTTGCGAGGTGGTCAAGAACGGAGCGCGCCTTGCGTTCAAAGGTCACAAAAACATTGGCCTCATTGAAAATGTAGGGAACGTTGAAATTTGCCGTGTTTCCGCTGCCTCCCCAAAACCTGTATTCAGAAAGCCGCGTCACCCGCTGGTACAGAGAAGTAAAAACAAAGCCGAGAAATGCAGCCAAATCCGTATCCCTGACTTTATGGACAGCCTCCCAGATGCGGCTCATCGCGGCCAGATTGCGCGGCGTGTAAAAGTCTCTGAAATTTTGCAGTCCGTGGCGCTTTGGCTGCGAAAGATTCACCCCATCGGGCACACAAAGGTCGGGCACAAAGCCCGGTGCAACCAGGTCACTCGCTTCCAGCGCAGCAATACGCTCCAAATCTGCCGCGTCTGGGGGCACCTCGCACTGGCGCTTGCCGCAGCATTTATAGCCCACAAGAACGGGCACGGCACTTGTGCGCTCCAGGCGCGATTTTTTCAAAAGCGCGCCGCAAAAAGGGCATGGAAACTCGCGCAAAAACTTATGCTCGCGCACCGTTTTGCCATAGCTGCGGCATTCATCCCAAAGGGTAAACTCGCAGCGGCAATGGCTGCACAGCACTTTGTAGGACCACACTGTAAACAGCAGTTCTGTTTCTTTGCCACACTGCCTGCAGTGCGTGGTGTAGAGCGTGTGGCGCAGTGGGGCAAGGTGCTGCATCACGGCCTGGACGGCGGCGGCCAGTTTCTCTGGCGCGCAGCGCGAGGTAAAACGGTCGGCAATGAAACTGGCCGCTGGCGAGAGTTCATTCAAAATAACATCACAGCCGCTGGCAAGTGCCGCAACACCCGTCATGCCACTGCCAGCAAAGGGGTCAAGTACCAAACCACCTACGGGCAAGTATTTTTGCAGAATCTGGGCGATTCCTTGTGGCGGGACTTTTGTGTGGTAGGTGTGGGCATCATAGGTATACGTGTTTTTTCCAGCCGACACGCCGCCTGCCGCAGCCTGTGCCAGGGTTGGCGCTGCCTCGGCATTAAAAAACAGCATTTCGGTGACTGCCGCTTCGCCATTGCCCCAAAATGCTCCCCGTTTGAGTCTGGAGAGCAAATATGGCCCGGGAGAGGGAGCCAGTGTCATACGCTCTGTCTCATGCTCCCCCGCACCCGCTTTGCGGATGCCGTGCGAAGCAAAAACATGCTGCATTTCCTGGCCGCTGACAGCGGCGGCGCCTTCATTGGTTATTTGCGCCAACAGCCGCTGCAGGCGCTGCAGCACGCCAGCGCCGGCGTCAATATCGCCGCGCTCCCAGCGCGTGAGTGTGTAGTATGAGGTGCCAAGATGCTGCGCCAGGCTTTTTTTGCTCAGGCGGCCTGTGGCAAGGATGTTTTGCAGCAACACTGTCTGCGGTCGGAATACCAGTTTTTTTTGCATTATGCAGCTTCAATGGCGTGCAGCACGGCTTGCCCGACGTCGGCAGTTTTGGCCTTGCCGCCAAGGTCCGGGGTGTGCGGGCCGTGTGCCAAAACGCGCTCAATGGCACGCAGGATGGCATCATGGGCATTTTCTTCGCCAAGAAACTGCAGCATCAGCGCCGCTGACCAAATCATGCCGATGGGGTTGGCGATGCCCTGGCCATAAATATCGGGCGCGGAGCCGTGTACGGGTTCAAAGAGGCTGGGATATGTGCGCTCCGGATTGATATTGGCGGAGGGCGCAATGCCAAGCGTGCCGGCGCAGGCCGGTCCCAAATCGCTCAAAATGTCGCCAAACAGGTTGCTGGCGACGACAACATCAAAACATTGCGGGCGCAGCACAAAGCGCGCGCACAGCGCGTCAATATGATGTTTGTTGAGTGTCACTTGCGGGAAGTTCTTGTGCATTTCTGCGGCGCGCCCGTCCCACCAGGGCATGCTGATGGCGATGCCGTTGCTTTTGGTGGCCAGGTCAAGCTGTTTTCTGGGACGCGCAGCGGCGCGCTCAAAGGCATAACGCAGCACGCGGTCGGCGCCAACGCGGCTCATGACAGTTTCTTGCACCACGATTTCGCGTTCGGTGCCGGCAAACATGACGCCGCCAAGGTTGGTGTATTCGCCTTCGGTGTTCTCCCGGATGACGAGAAAGTCAATATCGCCTGCTTTTCTGCCGGCCAGCGGGCTGGGCACGCCGTCAAACAGGCGCACGGGACGCAGGTTGATGTATTGGTCAAATTCGCGGCGAAATTTCAGCAGACTGCCCCAGAGCGAAATATGGTCGGGCACGGTGGCGGGCCAGCCAACGGCGCCAAAGAGGATGGCGTTCACGCCCGCGAGCTGCGTTTTCCAGTCTGCCGGCATCATGGCGCCGTGCTTTTGGTAATAGTCGCAGCAGGCCCATTCAATCTCCACAATATCCACTACAAAACCAAAACGCTGCGCAGCGGCGTGCAGCACGCGCAACGCTTCGGGCATGACTTCGCGGCCAATACCATCGCCCGCGATGGCGGCAATACGGTAGGTGTGTGCCATTTTCTTTTTGCTCCATAAAAAAACGGGCCGGTGCATCGTTGCCCGGCCCGCCGTGTGTGCTGCAAAAAAAACGTGTGCCGGCGTTACCAGCGATTATCAAAGCGCGAGTAGCCAGTTTCGGAATAATTGTCGGAGCCAAACAGGCGCAGCGCGCGGGGGGTGAAGTGCAGATCGTCGGCAAACAGCCAGCGGTCGTAGTTTTCGTCGCTTACGGTGTCTGCGGTGCAGGTGCTCACGTCAGGGGTGGTGCAGACGGGGTCTTTGCCGTTGGTGAAGCCAAAGTCGTCGGCGTCGTCAAAAATGAGGTCAAAAAACAGCGCCGCGTCCAGATACAGCACTTTGTCGCCCATGTCGTGAATGTCCAGCAGCAGGGCGGTGTTGAAGGCGATGCACAGGCTGTTGACGGCGCCTTCCAGCCCCTGCGCACGCGCCCAGGGCGTGTCGCCGAGTAGCGGCACGCCGACGACGGCCACGTGCGTGGCGCCGGCGTCGGTGACGCGGCGCACCTGTTGCGCCAGTTCGCTGCCGGCCTGGCGCACGGCGGCAGTGGCCTCCTCCGAGATGCCGTACTGCTGCACAGCGGCAATGATGTCGGGCTGCCCGCCACCGATGAGCACGATGTCGCCGCTGCCAAGGGTGGTGCGCGCGAGCATGGCGTCAATCTGCGCGCTGACACTGGGGGCGTTGGTGCCGCTGCTCTCATCGGCGGCGGTGACGCGCGCGTGCCCTTGTGCAAAGCCCCAGCCGCCGTCGTTGGCAGGGGTGACGGCGAGGCCGTAGTGCGCGGCAAAGTCCTGCACCCAGCTTGGCTGGCCGTCGTTGATGGTGTAGAGGTAGCCGTTTTGGCCTACGTCCATGAGGTCGTCGCCAACGACGAGGAAGCGTTCGGGGTTCAAGTCAGTGACGACGGATTCGCCGCCGCACGCTGTCAGCACGGCAATGGCGGCAGTGGCTGCCAGCCAGCGTGCGGCTCGGACAAGCCTGGATGTGTTCATGGTGTGCTCTGTCTGGATGAAAGGGCGGGAGTGTAAATGGGGCAGCGAGATGCCATCCGGCAGCCTTGTCTAAGGCAGCAGTATGAGTTTGTTTGCCCGCAATATACATGGGCAATAAATTGTTCAATTGGCGGGTATTTCATACACGGCGCGCAGCACGGCCAGCGCCTGCACCGTCTCGCGCACGTCGTGCACGCGCAGCACGGCGGCGCCACGCTGCGCCGCCAGCAGCGCAGCGGCGACGCTGGCGGCAACTCGCGCTGCTGGCGGAGGCGGAGCCGCCGCGCTGCCTGCCGCCTGCACGGCGTGCGCCAGAAATGATTTGCGCGAGGCGCCGATGAGCAGCGGACGCCCGACGGCAAGCAACTCGCGCTGCCGTGCCAGCAGCGCCAGGCTCTGTGGCGCCGCTTTGCCAAAGCCAAGGCCGGGGTCGATCACGAGGCGCTGCGCCTCCACGCCCGCCTGCTGCACGCGCGCCAGCGCGGCACGGAAAAACTCCAGCACGCCCTGCACCGCACCATCGGTGCCGCCCGGCATGGGCGCCTGCTGCGCGCCCTGCCCTGCGTTCGCAGCGTGTCCGTGCATCAGGCAGACGCCGCAGCGCCCGTGACGCGCGATGATTTCCAGCGCGCCGGGCGCGGCCAGCGCCGCCACGTCGTTGATGATGTCGGCGCCCGCCTCCAGCGCCGCGCGCATCACCGCCGGCTTGCTGGTGTCCACGCTCACGGGCGCGCCCAGCCGCAGCGCGCTGCGCAGCACGGGCAGCAGGCGCGCGAGTTCTTCTTCGGCGCTGATGCCGCAGCTGCCCGGGCGCGTGGACTCGGCGCCAATGTCCAGAATGTCGGCGCCATCACAGAGCAGCCGCTCGCAGTGCGCCAAGGCTGCGGCGGGCGTGGGCAGGCTGCCGCCGTCGGAAAAGGAATCGGGCGTCACGTTGATGATGCCCATCACCAGCGGACGCTCGAGCGCCAGCGCGCCGCGCGTGATGTGCCAGACGGGGAAAGATGCAGCAGACGAGTTCATGGCCAGTCAGCATAGCCATGCCAATACTCCAAATCAATAACTTCCCTTACCGGTATTTATTGCCGGTAAATACGTTATACCCATTGCATCAAAGAGTCTGCTGCGGTGCGACAATCGCGCGCCACACGAGAGTATCTGCACCATGAGCACCGCCTATTCCACCCTCCCGCTGGCAGAGCCCCTGAAGCGCGCCGTCGCCGAGCTGGGCTTTGAGCACATGACGCCCATTCAGGCGCAGGCCATCCCCGTCGTGCTGGCGGGGCAGGACGTGATGGGCGCCGCGCAGACGGGCACGGGCAAGACCGCTGCCTTTTCGCTGCCGCTGCTCCAGCGCCTGCTGCGGCATGAAAACGCCTCCGCCTCGCCCGCGCGCCACCCCGTGCGCGCCCTGGTGCTACTGCCCACGCGCGAGTTGGCCGCGCAAGTGGCGCAGCAAATCGAGCACTTTGCGAGCCACACGCAGCTGCGCAGCGCCGTTGTCTTCGGCGGCGTGGACATGAAGCCGCAAACCGAGCAGCTTCGCCGGGGCGTGGAAGTGCTCATCGCCACGCCCGGGCGCCTGCTCGACCACATCGAGGCCAAAACCGCCCAGCTCACGCAGGTGGAATACGTCGTGCTCGATGAGGCCGACCGCATGCTCGACATTGGCTTTTTGCCCGACCTGCAGCGCATCCTCGGCTACTTGCCCGCCAGCCGCACCACGCGGCTGTTCTCGGCCACCTTCTCGCCCGAAATCAAGCGCCTGG
>ONTY01000145.1 GCA_900320815.1 uncultured Pseudomonadota bacterium | reverse complement strand
GAGGGATTCGAACCCTCGATACGGTGGAACCGTATACCGGATTTCGAGTCCGGCGCATTCGACCACTCTGCCATCTCTCCATGAGTGGTAAGGGGCGCGGATTCTAGCAGCGCCCTTCGTGAGCAGTGTCAGGCGGCTCGCAGCACTTCTTGCCCGCCAAGGTAGGGTTGCAGCGCTGCCGGGATGCGGATGCTGCCGTCGGCCTGCTGGTGGTTTTCCAGCACGGCCACCAGCGCGCGCCCCACGGCCAGGCCGCTGCCGTTGAGGGTGTGGACGAGTTCGTTTTTGCCCTGCGCGTTTTTGAAGCGCGCCTGCAGGCGCCGCGCCTGGAATGCCTCGCAGTTGCTCACGGACGAGATTTCGCGGTAGGTGCGCTGCGCGGGCAGCCACACTTCCAGGTCATACGTCTTGGCGCTGCCAAAACCCATGTCGCCGGTGCACAGCAGCACGACGCGGTAGGGCAGCTCCAGCGCCTGCAGCACGGCCTCGGCGTGCGCCGTCATTTCTTCCAGCACCTCGTAGCTTCTTTCGGGGTGCACGATTTGCACCATTTCCACCTTGCCAAATTGATGCTGGCGAATCATGCCGCGCGTGTCGCGCCCGGCGCTGCCCGCTTCGGAGCGGAAGCACGGCGTGTGCGCGGTCAGGCGCACGGGCAGGTCGGCTTCATTCAGGATGCGCTCGCGCGCCCAGTTGGTGAGCGGCACTTCCGCCGTGGGAATGAGGTAGAGCGGCTCACCTTCGCCCTCCTGCCCGCCTTTTTTGGCGGCGAAGAGGTCGGCTTCAAACTTGGGCAACTGGCCGGTGGCGGTGAGCGTTTCGGCGTTGACGATATAGGGCGTGTAGCACTCGGTGTAGCCGTGCTGCTGGGTTTGCATGTCCAGCATGAAATTGGCAAGCGCGCGGTGCAGCCGCGCCACGGGGCCGCGCATGAAGGCAAAGCGCGCGCCAGAGAGCTTGGCCGCCGTCTCAAAGTCCAGCCCAAGCGGCGCGCCCAGGTCCACGTGGTCGCGCACGGGGAAGTCGAACTGGCGCGGCTGCCCCCAGAAGCGCACGGGCTGGTTTTGCGTCTCGTCCTCGCCCACGGGCACGCTCTCGTGCGGCAGATTGGGCACGCCCAGCAGCAGCGCGCGCAGCTCGGCCTGCAGCGCATCCAGCCGCGTGGCGCACTGCTCCAGCTCGCCCTTGATGGCGGCGACGTGCGCCATGGCTTCATCGGCGCTTTCGCCGCGCGATTTCAGTTGCCCAATCTGGCGGCTGGCGGTGTTGCGCTGCGCCTGCAGCCGCTCGGTGTGCGCCTGCAGCGTTTTGCGCTCGGCTTCCAGCGCCTCAAACGCGGCCTCGTCAAGAAAGTTCTGGGGGTTTTTGCGCTTGTGCAGGGCGGCGAGCACGCTCTGCAGGTCTTTGCGCAGCAATTGAGGGTCTAGCATGATGGCGCGCGATTGTAGGGCGGCCATCGCCTCATGATGGTGATGGGTATGCGCCAAATGCCGGCTCAATAAGCCGGCAATCAGATGAAGTATTGATGGGTATTTTGAATCTCAAAAATACTCCATGACTTCACATTTTATTGCCGGTATGTTGCGCCGGTAATAAATGTATACCCAATGTTCTAGGGAATGCTGGGGTGTGCTGCCATAGCGCGCGCCACTGCTTCTGCCGCGTGAATGCCGTCAATGGCCGCTGAGAGGATGCCGCCCGCATAGCCTGCGCCCTCTCCCGCTGGCCACAGGCCGGCAGTGTTCACGCTCTGTCCGTCTGCGCCACGCAGCAGGCGCAGCGGTGAGGAGGTGCGCGTTTCCAGCCCCGTCAGCACGGCGTCGGCCATGTCGTAGCCCTTGATGCGGCGCGCAAAGGCGGGGATGGCTTCGTGCAGCGCCTCGGCAGCCCAGGGCGGGAGGATGGCGTGCAAATCCGCAGGCGTGACCCCGGGCTGGTACGAGGGCACCACGCTGCCCATCGCACTGCTGGCGCGGCGCGCGAGAAAGTCGCCCAGCCGCTGCGCCGGCGCCAGGTAGCCGCTACCACCAAGCGCAAAGGCGGCGTGCTCCAACTGGCGCTGCAGGGCGATGGCGGCAAGCGGATGGACCTCACCCTCAGACGTGCGCGCCGCTTCTTCACTGATGCCAAGCTGCGCGGCGATGTCGGCGGCGCGGCGCGGCCAGTCGCGCGCATCCACGCTCACGGCCAGCGCGGCGTTGGCGTTGCGCGCCGCGCGTGAATACTGGCTCATGCCGTTGGTGACGACGCCGCCGGCTTCGCTGGTGGCCGCGACGACGGTGCCGCCCGGGCACATGCAAAAACTGTAGACGGCGCGCCCGCTGTTGGCATGGTGCACCAGGCGGTATTCAGCCGCGCCCAGCAGTGGATGGCCGGCGTGCCGCCCCCACATGGCGCGGTCAATCAGGCGCTGCGGGTGCTCAATGCGCACGCCAATGGAAAAGGGTTTGGCCTGCATCGCCACGCCCGCGCCGTGGAGCATGGCAAAGGTGTCGCGTGCGCTGTGCCCCAGCGCCGCGATGACGGCGTCGCTCCTCCATTCGCGCGTCTGGCCGCTGGCGCCGTCCAGTGTGCACACGCCGCGCACGCGAGTGCCCTCCACGATGAGGGCGTCAACGCGCTGGCGAAAATGCACTTCGCCGCCCAGCTCCTGAATGCGTGCGCGCAAGTTCTGCACCATCTTCACCAGGCGGAAGGTGCCAATGTGCGGATGCGCGTCCACCAAGATGCTGGCGGGCGCACCGGCGGCGACGAACTCCTCCAGCACCCGGCGGCCAAGATGGCGCGGGTCGCGCACCTGGCTGAACAGCTTGCCGTCGCTGAATGTGCCCGCGCCCCCTTCGCCAAACTGCACGTTGCTTTCGGGCGAGAACTGGCCGCGCCGCCACAGCGCCCAGGTGTCTTGCGTGCGCTCGCGCACGCTGCGGCCGCGTTCGAGCACGATGGGGCGCAGCCCGCATTGCGCCAGTGTCAAGGCGGCAAAGATGCCGCAGGGGCCAAAGCCGATGACGATGGGACGCGGTGCGCCGGGGGGCGCCGTGAGCGGAGGCTGCCAGCACATTTCGGGCGCGCGCTGCACGTGGGCGCGCGTGTCAGCGGCACAGTGCGCCAGCAGCCGCTCTTCCTCATCAGGCGCGGCCAGCGCCACGTCCACGATGCACACCGCCTGCACCTGCGCGCCGCGCGCATCAAAGCTGCGCTTGTGCAGCCGCACGCTGGCAACAGCCGCAAGCGGCAGTCCAAGGCGGCGCGCCGCCTCGTGCCGCAGCAGCGCAGCGGGCGGCACGCCATCGGCATTCAAGGCATCCAGAGGCAGGCGGAGTTCAGACAGACGCAGCATGGTTTGGTATTCCTCATGGGTATAAGCTGGTTGCCCGTATATTTTGCGGGCATTGCATTATTAATATGACAGGTATCTGCGCGCAACACCTCGTTTCATCTCGCCTTCCTTTCCGCTGGCGGCAGGCTTGAAAAATGCCGCGCTGCGCCGGTGTTTGCTGCCAGGTGCAGCGCCAGCACTGGCGCCGCAGCACTTGGCGCGCGCACAATGCAGCGTGTGCGGTGTGTGGGATAGCCGCGCGCTTTCGTTTTTGCCTGCATTTTTTCTGTCCGTCTGCTGTGTCGCACTCTTACGCCATCGTGGGCCTGACGCCCGAAGAAAAGTCGCTGCTCAATCTCTTGCTCTCATCGGGGGAGTCGGGGTTTGCCTCGACAACGGGGTTGATGCGGATGGCTGACCCCAGCCAGGTGGATTTGCTCATTGCCGATGGGGATGAGCCGGTGGAGGTGGAGCGGCTGCGACGGGTGAATCCGCTGGCGTTGATTGTGCTGGTGGGGCGTCCGCCGGCGGAGTATCCGGAGCTGGCCGAGTTGCCGTGCGTGCCGCGCCCGATGTCGCTGGAAGATGCGGTGGCGGTGCTGGGGGCGCTGGAGTGGCCAGATGAGGCGCCGACGTTTATTGGCACGCGAACGATGGCGGCGGGTGTGTCAGCGGAGGATGAGGGGCAGGCGCTGTCGGCGCGCAGCGCGTGGGCTACGTCGGAGTTTGCGACGCAAGATGCAGAGGCCGCCGAGGCGCGGCAGGCGCGGCGCATGGCGCCGGTGCAGGTGCTCATCATGCGGTTTCCGTACAACAGTGCACGCGAGGATTCCACGCTGCTGTACAGCGTGCGGCTGCTTGGCTGCAATGCGCTGGAGGTCAGCGACATTCGCGACGCGATTACTTTGCTGGCGCGCGAACCGGTGCGCTGTGTGTTTTTGGACCAGAGTTCGCTGGGGCGGGAGGTGCTGCCCATCGTGCGCGCGCTCAAGGCGTGGGCGAGTGCTGCCGGGAGCAATCTGGGGGTGATTGTGATTGCGCGCCGTGGCTGGGGTATGGAGCGCCTGCGGGCACGGATGGCGGGCTGCGTGTGGCTGCTGGCGCCTATCCGTCTGGAGCAGCTTGCGGCGACGCTGCGCGCGCATGGACTCAACCCCGTGGAAGGGGTGAAGTAGGGCAGGGCGCTGGCTGCTGCTGCCTCAATCGGCCAGCCGCGCGCTTTGCCCAAACACTGCCTGCCACACGCTGAGCGCGGCGTGCGCTTGTGCCCGCATGTGTTCAGCGGGCATGTGCGCGGGGCGTTCATCGAGTCGGGCGCTGTGCTGGATCTGGCGCAAGTGGCGGTAGGCAGCGGCAGCCGCCTGGCCTGCGCCAGCAGGAAGCAGGCCGAGGCTCTCGGCGCGCTGCAGCAGGGCGATGTTGCCAAGGTTGGGACGCAGCGCGGGGTGCGCGCGGCTGTGCGCGAGCACCAGGTACTGGGTGACAAATTCGATGTCAATCATGCCGCCGGCGCTGTGTTTGACCTCGAACTGCCCGGCTTTGACAGGATGCGCGGCGCGCAGCTTCTCGCGCATGGCGCAGATTTCGCCGCGCAGCGCGGCCACGTCGCGCGGCGCGCACAGCACGGCCTCGCGCACGGCGGCAAAGCGCGCCGCCAGC
>ONTY01000197.1 GCA_900320815.1 uncultured Pseudomonadota bacterium | reverse complement strand
GCTCGGCGAAACACTCGAGCAGCACTGCCTGCAAGCCTTTCGCATGCATGCCGGCGCTTTTCCGGGCGCCATCTTTGACAAAGACAACGACGCCACAGAAGGCAGCAAGGGCGACTTCATCTACCGCGAAACTGCGCCTGAAGGCACGGAAATCATCTCCATTATGTTTGAGATGAAAAACGAGATGGACGGCGGCGCACACCACAAGCGCAACGAAGACTTTTTCAAGAAACTCGACGACGACCGCCGCAAAAAGGGCTGCGAATATGCCGTGCTGGTGAGTATGCTCGAACCCGATAATGAACTCTACAACAGCGGCATCGTCAGCGTCACCTGGGGCGGCTACCAGAAAATGTACGTCATCCGCCCGCAGTTTTTCATCGCCATGATTACCCTGCTGCGCGGCGCTGCACTCAATACGCTGCAATACAAGCGCGAAGCCGCCCTCGTGCAGCAGCAAAACTACGACATCACCGAGTTTGAAACCAAACTGGAAAAGTTCAAGGATGCGTTTGGCAACAACTACCGCCTCGCCAGCGAGCACTTCCAGCGCGCCATCGACGAAATCGATAAAACCATCAGCCACCTGCAAAAAGTCAAAGAATCGCTGCTGGGCAGCGAACGCCAATTGCGCCTGGCCAACGACAAAGCCGAAGGCTTGACGGTGCGAAAACTCACACGCGGCAACCCCACCATGAAAGCCAAGTTTGAGCAAGCGCGCCGGGCAAAAAAAGACGCGCCTGAAAACACTGATACTCCCACATGATACATATCATTGCCGGCTTCATAAGCCGGTAAGTATGCGATACTCTTAGAGAGCAATGTATTACGCCATTTTTTTCGCGCATGAAACGGCGGGGGCATCGCGTGCTACGCCGTTGATTTCTTCGCTCCGTTGTCTTCCAGCAACTGCCTCATTAAACGGGACGATTCCGGGACATGATCCAGCACGGTTTTACCGTCCTTATCCCTTGCATTCACATCGGCACCTGCACCAATGAGGCATTGCGCAATTTCAAGGCGGTTATCGTTGTCGCAGATGCCGTCATCCTGGCAGTGCATCAGCCATATGAGCGGTGTCCAGCCAGCAACACACCTGGTGGCCGTAGCAACATTCACATTAGCCCCTGCGTCAATCAAGAGTTGCACATTTTTCCTTATGCCCTTATAAACAGCTCTTACAATTGGAATGCAGCCATCCGTGTAGAGGCCCTTGACACCCAAATTCGGGTCGGCGCCATGCGCCAGCAACATTTCAATCAGGGCATGATTGTCGGGGTACTTTCTCAATGCTTCTGCCAAGGGAGTTTCTGATACATCTATGACATTGGGATTCGCACCATATTCGGACAACAGCATTTCTGCAATCTCCATCTTGCCCTGAGATATGGCACAATTCAATGCCCTTGATTTATTGACATCTGCACCACCATCCAGCAGAAGCTGCATCATTTCAAGACTGCGATAAACGGCTGTTCTAAGTGGATACCAACCGCCAACCCTGCTGTCTTTCGCATTTACGTTCGCACCGTGCTCAATCAAAAATCTGGCACACTCCAGATTGTTGCCATCCACAGCAATATGCAAAGGCGTCAGGGTTTTATATTTATCCTTCTGTTCAACTGCATTGACGTTTGCCCCCGCCGCCACCAGGCGCTTGACTTCTTCATTGTCGCCCTGCCGCACTGCTGCAAAAAGCTGTTTGTCAATCTCTGACAAAATAATGCGGGCTTCGTTAGGAATTTTAGGAAATTGATAATCCAGCGGTTCATCAATCAGGTCATTCAGACGCTGCATGAACTTCTCGCTGCGCGGGAGCGTGTCGTCTATTTCGTTGTCGTTGTGTTCAGACAGCAGGATTTTAAAATCTTCCGTTTTTGGAATGGCCTGATAGGTCGGCGTCTGGCAGAACGCCAACAGCAGCTCCTCAAAAAAAGCCATGATTTCTTCATTAAGATTGTCAGAACCATTTTCCTTGTCCAACTTTTTGGCTTTTTCATACATTTCTTCGCATGCATCGCCATCGCCAAAAATATAATAGGCTTTGCTCTCGGTGTTGTGTTTCCACTCACCGATGCCATATCGTAATGATAGGTACATTTCCCCATTTTTATCATCGTACAGAGCGGCTTCATCCTCGTCATCGACCTCCTTGTAATGTTTAATGCTGCTTGCCAACGCTTTTTCTGTGTTGAACGCCCACAAAATCTCTCCATAATATACACTGCAATCAAAGGCAAAAGCATAAAACACTTTCCTGCTGTGCCTTGACAGGAATCTGTCAATATCCGTGACAATTTTCTGCAGCAGTGCCTGTTTGCGCTGTTCCTTGTCTTCAATGAGTGCGCTCATTTGGTCAATCTCCAATTTCTGTGTGCAAAACCCGCTCCTCTGCCCCGCTGTCCGCCACCACACTGCCCGCCTGCACGCTGATGCGCCGCTGGCAGCGCGCGGCGATGCCCGCGTCGTGCGTCACGAGGATGAGCGTGGCGCCCTGCTCGCGGTTGAGGGCGTGCATCAGCTCCATCACGCGCGCGCTGCTGGCGGCGTCCAGGCTGCCGGTCGGCTCATCGGCCAGCAGCAGCGCGGGCTGCACCACAAAGGCGCGCGCCAACGCCACGCGCTGCTGCTCGCCGCCCGAGAGCAGACGCGGGTAGTGCCTCATCCGCCCCGCCAGCCCCACGCGCGAGAGCATGTGGCGCGCGGCCTCTTTTGCATCGCGCCGGCCAGCGAGTTCCAGCGGCAGCATCACGTTTTCCAGCGCCGTGAGGCGCGGCAGCAGTTGAAAGTTCTGGAACACAAAGCCAATGCGCAGCGCGGCGCGCGCGTCTTCGTCCAGCGCAAAGATGTCCTGCCCCGCCAGCCGCACCGTGCCGCACGTGGGCGCGTCCAGCCCCGCCATGATGGACAGCAGCGTGCTCTTGCCCGAACCCGATGCGCCCACAATCGCCACGCTCTGGCGCGCGGGCACGCTGAATGTGATGCCGCGCAAAATCTGCAACTCGCCCTCCGCATCGGGCACTGATTTGCACAACTGCGCCACCGCAACAGCGGGCACGCCATTTTCTTTTTCCATTAAAAAACCTTTTCACGAGGAAACACCAATGCAACGCCGCCACTTTATCCCTGCCACCCTTTTCGCCGCCGCCTCTGCCCCATTTGCCCAAAGCATGAATGCCGCCAGCGCCCCGACTGCCAATGCCCCCGTGCTGCTGGTGCTGGGCGATTCGCTGTCTGCCGAATACGGCATCGCACGCGGCAGCGGCTGGGTGGCGCTGCTCGAGCGCCGCCTGGCCGAGCGCGGGCGCGCCGTGCGCATCGTCAACGCCAGCATCAGCGGCGATACCACCGCCGGTGGCAGAGCGCGCCTGCCCGCGCTGCTGACGCGGCACAAGCCAGCGGTGCTCATCGTGGAACTGGGCAGCAACGACGCGCTGCAAGGCACGCCGCTGGGCACCACGCGCGCCAACCTCGCCGCCATCATTCAGGCAGGCAAAAAGGTCGGCGCGCGCACTTTGCTCTGCGGCCAGCAGATGCCGCCCAACTACGGCGCCGACTACACCGCGCGCTTTGCCGCGCTGTTTGGCGAAGTGGCACAGGCGGAAGACACCGCGCTTGTGCCTTTCTTCCTCAAAGGCGTAGCGGACAGCGCCGAGCCTTTGCGCCTGTTCCAGAGCGACGGCCTGCACCCGCTGGCCGCCGCGCACCCCACCATCCTGGACAACGTGTGGCCGCATCTGGAGCCACTGCTTCCCTGAAAAAGCAAATACTCCACAACATAAAAATCAATTACCCGCAAAATATACTGGCAAACACGCTATACCCTAGGAAGGAAATCTGTCGCTTTCTCCCCTTTCGTCAAAGCAGGTGCGCCACCACATCAGCCACAAGCCTGCCTGCCGCAGTACGCCAAAAAGAACAAGCTGCGTTTGATAGCTGACGCCAAGTAATTCAGGTATCATGTGGCGCCCTCCCCTTCCCTGACATGGCCAACATCCTTGTGGTTGACGACGAACTCGGCATCCGAGACCTGCTCTCTGAAATCCTCAACGACGAAGGGCACCAGGTCGAGCTGGCAGAAAACGCTGCCCAGGCGCGCGCCGCGCGCCAAGCCAGCCAGCCTGACCTCGTGCTGCTTGACATCTGGATGCCTGACACCGATGGCGTCACCCTGCTCAAAGAATGGCGCGGCAGCGGCCTGCTCACCATGCCCGTCATCATGATGAGCGGGCACGGCACCATCGACACCGCTGTTGAAGCCACAAAAATCGGCGCCCAATCCTTCCTGGAAAAACCCATCGCGCTGCAAAAGCTGCTCAAGGCCGTCAGCCTTGCGCTCAACGCTCACGCCATTGCGCAGCAGCACAGCGCCGCACTCGCCCCCCGCCCGGCTCTGTCCCTCCCCCCCGCCGAACTCACCGTCGAAGCCGCCATGACCGGCGGCCACAGCCTGCCGCCACCCGTGGACCTCGGCCCCCAGAGCCAGCAGAGCTTTGACCTGGAGCGCCCGCTGCGTGAAGCGCGCGACGCCTTCGAAAAAGCCTACTTTGAATACCACCTCGCCCGCGAAGGCGGCTCCATGACGCGCGTGGCCGAGCGCACCGGCCTGGAACGCACCCATCTCTACCGCAAGCTCAAGCAACTGGGCGTAGACATCGTCCGCAACCGGCGCAGCAACAACGCCGCCAGCAGCGGCAACAGCTAAGGCAGCTATGTGCTATCATCACGTGCTTTCCCCACGGCCTGGTAGCTCAGTCGGTAGAGCAGAGGACTGAAAATCCTTGTGTCGGTGGTTCGATTCCGCCCCAGGCCACCAAGAACACTATTTGCCGCTGCCCCGCGCAACATTCAATGGAATGCAAATTCGTGTTAACTCCCCCCACCCCGCTCAAGCCCAGTCAATTTGAACTGGCTAACTTGGCAAGCAACGTTTGCCCCGCACTTTTTTCTCTCGGCTCAATAAAAACAAGTACAGGCTGCATCGCCGCCGCTAGCCCGATATTCTGGCAAGCCTCTATTTCCGTCAGCGCATCAGACCATAAAGTTGACGCTGCTGCACTTTTCATTGAAAGTGCTGCGCTGCAAATCTTTGTCCAAGCTCCGAACAGAGTAAAGATGTATATCTTCAATACATCTATGCAACTCCGCCGCTGCACCCATGCATTGACTGGCATCGCCACTCTGCTGGGCGACAAGAGCAGACAAAAACAAAAATTATCTTCCTGGACAATAGAGACGATTTAATCACCATATGCCAAGAGCTGAAAGAAGAGGCGCGCGTGCGGCAGGGTATTTTGGCAAGAAACGGTTTTCCCAACTGGGAGAAATTTGCCGCACAAGACAACACCTGCACGTTCATCCTTCTTCTCATCCTCACACCACGCGCAATAAAACGGGTTGACAGCTACGCCACCCTTGCAGAACTGTGCGAATTTGGTCCTGAATGTGGCATACAAACATGGCTCAATATGCCTGCTTCTTCTTACGCATCTTGCCAGCCATCCACATACGCACATATCAGGGACGACGAAGAAGCCGAGCACTTACTCCAAAGCATCCAGCAAGCATGCCGCATTGGGTTCGATATCTCCAATGGTACGGTGACCCCCATAAACATCGCCCATCTCCCGCCTTTTTCCATCTATACACGCATCGGAAAAATTATGGCTGCCAGCATCGGTCAGGATGAGTTGAGCGCATACCTTGAAAAGCTAAAGAAAAAATTTGAAGTTCAGGTCGCACATTCAGCACAGTCTGATGATTTTATCACGGTAGAAATTGGCAAGGAAAATGGTCAGCCATTTCTGCTTGGCTGGGGGCCAAAAAGCGACGTCTACCACGGCATTTTGGCTGGCACAACGGGGACGGGAAAAAGTGTCTTTCTCATGCAGCTTTTGACCAGAATCTGTGAAAAATATACCCCAGAAGAAGTACAAATACACCTTTACGATTTCAAGGATGGCGTTAGTCTGAATTCATACCGGGGCATTCCGCACTTTCGCAACCTCTTTGGGCGCACAGATGATCCCAGTGCCGCACTGCAAGTCCTCGATTCGTTCATATTAGAAGCCAAAAGGAGGAATGAACTATTCAA
>ONTY01000279.1 GCA_900320815.1 uncultured Pseudomonadota bacterium | reverse complement strand
GGGCGCGTGGAGGACGTGGAGCCGCCCGTGGAGCGCTTTGCGGCGCTCAGACCGTGCTTGGGCTGATGAATAAAGAGCGGCGCAGTGTAGCAAGGCATCGTGCGCCGCAGCAATGCTGGCAGGGCTATCGGCGTTGCTGCTGCGCATGTGCACAGCGCGCCAGTAGGGGCGAGCGCACGCAGCGGCAAGCTGCTCGCACGCTTCGGGCGCCTCGTCGCCGTGAAACTGCAGCAGCGCCCCTGGCACCGCAGCGCAGGCGGCGCGCACGCGCTTCGCCGGCTCGTTGACGCAAAGCAACACCGGCTGCACCAGCGGCGGCAGCAGGCGCGCCAGCGCGGCGGCGCGCGCAATGCTCACGCAGCGCGGGCTGCCCTCGTAGAGCACGAAGCCGATGGCGTCCGCGCCCGCTTCCACCGCAGCGTGCACATCCTGCTCGCGCGTGAGGCCGCAAATCTTGATTCTGGTGCGCATGGTTTCCAATGGTATATATCGGACGCCGGTGATTTATGCCGGCAATGCGATGTAAATATACATGGTATTGATTGAGGTGCCACGCATCGCCGGCATCCTTTTGCGCCTGCAGGCGCATGTCTTCAATGCGGGGAAAGTTTTCCTGCCGTTGATGCTCGATGGAAAGCACCAGCAGTGAATCCAGTGGCAGGTCAAGGTAATACAGCAGCGAGTAGCCGCTTTTGCCGAAGCGCACTGAAAACTGCCGGTAGCCCTCGGGCAAATCTTGCGCAGGGCGCCCCAGAAATTTCCGCACCTGCGCCAAGTCAGAGAGCGACTCGTCGCTGAACAGCGCCCTCACTTGTGCAGCTCCGGCATGGGCAGATCATTGGCGGTGAACCAACTGCCGACCCACGCGCGCACTTCATCGGCGGTGGCGTGCAGGCCGGTTTCCTGATACCTCGCCAGTGCCGCAACCGCCGCCTGGTTTTCGGCCTCGCGCGCTTCCTCGAGGTCGAGATACACGGTGATGGCTTCCTTCATCAGCCCATGTGCCGAGCGCCTGCGCGCTGCCGCCAGACGGCGCACGCGGGCGTGGGGCGCTTCGTCAAGTTTGAGCGTTGTGGTCGGGACAGCCATGACGTTTTCTCCTCGGTGTCACCAGCCATCCTATACCACCAGGGCAGTGCGCGCTCATGTGTTCGTGCTGCCTCCCGCCGCAGGCAGCCAGTCAAAGGCGGCGGTGCGCGCTGGCATGTCCCATTCGGGTGCGTAGCGCGGGCCGAGGAAGTACAGGCCATCCGCCGAAAAGGTGGCCCACGCCGCGCTGCGGCGGCGCGCGGCCAGCACTTCGCCCATCCACTGCGGCGGCTTCAAGCCTTGCCCCACGGCCACGAGGCAGCCCATGATGTTGCGAATCATGTGGTGCAAAAAGGCGTTGCCCTCAAAGTCAAAACGCCAGTAGGCGCCGCATTGCGAAATTTCCAGCCTGGTGAGCGTTTTCACGGGCGAGGGCGCCTGGCAGCCCGCCGCGCGAAATGATGAAAAGTCGTGCTCGCCCAGCAGCAGTTGCGCCGCCTCGCGCATCGCCGCGCCGTTGAGGGGGCGGAAGCTCCAGCCTGCGCGCTGCGCCTCCAGCGCCCCGCGCACGCGCGATTGCAAAAGCACGTAGCTATAGCGGCGCGAGATGGCGCTACGGCGCGCATGAAAGCCTGCCGGCGCCACGCGCGCCCACTGCACCGCCACATCGGGCGGCAGAAAGGCGTTGACCCCGCGCACCCATGAAAACTCCTCGCGCTGCACGCGGCTGTCAAAGTGCACCACCTGCCCCAGCGCGTGCACGCCCGTGTCCGTGCGCCCGGCGCACAGCGTGCGCACGCGCTGGCCGGCAAAGCGCGCCAGTGCCGCTTCCAGCACATCCTGCACGGTGCGCCCGTCCGGCTGGCTCTGCCAGCCCAGATAGCGGCTGCCCGCGTAGCTCAAACCCATTGCAATCCTCATGGGGGTGCATTGTCCGCACGCCGGGCGGCGTACGCTGTGCGTCCTATGCCACGCAAGCCAGCCAAACCCACCACATCAGCCCCCGCTGCGCCCGCCGCGCAGCGCGAGGGGTGCTTTGTCAGCTTTCCCGACTCGCCTTTCCAGCTCTGGCAGCCGTACCCGCCCGCTGGCGACCAGCCGCAGGCCATCGCCGAACTCGTCGAAGGCGTGGAAAACGGCGAACAGCTTGAACGTCTGGTCTTGCTGGGCTGTGACTGTTTCCAGGGCTATTATTTCTCTAAACCGATAGCAGTCGCTGATTTTGAGAAACTCTATCTGAGCAAGGAAGGAGTGATCATCTGAAATGTTAAAAAATAAAGAGGATGCTCAGATAATTAATTCCGATCACAGCTTTAATATCTACGGCGGCGGAAGTGTTTATCTGGATGGTGAGTTTTCCAAACAGAAGCTTACTCTGATCTCGAATGTCTTTGGCGATGATTATGACAGTGAGCAGATCTACAGCTTCTCCAAAGAAGCGACAAAGAAACTGTTTGAAACAATCAGTTTTGAAGATTTTATCATCCTGTGCAAAGAAAAAAGATTATTGGGACTGGATGAATTTCTGCATGAAAATAATATCGAATATGTATATGAAGTTCTGAGAA
>ONTY01000143.1:3905-11379 GCA_900320815.1 uncultured Pseudomonadota bacterium | reverse complement strand
CGCGCTGCGGCGGGCGAAGTGTCTGGCACTTCGACGGGCGCCAGCGAAAAGGGCGGCGCAGGCTCTTGGGGCGGCACCAGTGACGCGGTGGCAAAGGAGGCAATCGGGTCTTTGGTGGCGGGCGACTCGGACGGCGCTGCCGGACGGGCAGAGGCGAGATTCGTTGTATTTTTTGTGCGGCTCCGGCTGCTTGCGCTTTGGCGTTTTTCTTCGGCAGCTTTGGGCGCCGGGGTTGCTTTGGCTTCTTTTGTGTTGCCCGGCGCAGTTTCTTTGCGGGCATGCTTTGTTTCTTTTTTCGTCTCTTTCTTTGCTTCTTTTGTGGTTTCTTTTGTGGTTTCTTGTTTTGTTTCTTGTTTTGTTTCTTTAACTGTTCTTTGAGCTTTTTTCTTGACTTCTTTGGTCGTTTGTGCCACTTTCTCCTTTACTTTGCCTTTGCCGTGTTTGGCAGTTTCCGAGGTGTTTTGGGGCGTATCTTTTTTGGTTTCTTTTTTCGTGCCGCTTTGTTTGGTGGTTTTTTGCGTGTCTTTTTTTGCGGGCGCCTTGGCGGCTTTGGCGGGTTGCGCGGCAGCGCGTGGCATGGGAGCGGCAGCAGCCGGCCCGGCAAGGGCTGCCGCCAAGAGCATGGCAAGGGCTGTGATGGTTGCAGTGTTGTTGTGTGTCATCTTGTAGTGTTCCTCACGTTGGTTTTTTCATCTGGCAGGTGTGCGGCTGGGTGGCAGCTTCGGCACTGATGTCACGCACGATGCGAAAGCCCCAGCCGCTGCCTTCCACGCCAAAGGGCACGTCTTGGCTGCCCTGGCGCTGCATTTGCCCGACGACGAGGGGCTGCTGAAACTGGTGGTCGGCAGCGCGCATGGTGCCGCGCCGCCCGGCGAGGGTGACGTCGGCGCCTTCGAGCGCGCGGGCAATGGCAACGGCCTCATCTGCCGTGCCGGCACGCTCAATGGCTTGCGCCACCGCTTCCACCATGAGTTGCATGCGCAGGTGCACATAGTCGTCTGCCTCGCGCGGCCAGCGGCGGCGAAACTCTTCGTACAAAGCGGCACTTTCTGGCGTGGGGACGTTGGGCATCCAGTCCGCGACGGCATACACGCGCCCTTCGCCTGCGGCGCCGATGGCCGCCGGGGCGCCAAGCGCATTGGCATAAAAGGTGTAGAAGCTGCCGCCAAAGCCCGCGTCACGTGCGGCACGGATGAGCAGCGTGAGGTCGGCGCCCCAGTTGCCGGTGAGCACGGCATCAGCGCCGGTGGCTTTGATGCGTGCCATATAGGGCAGGAAGTCTTTCACGCGCCCGATGGGGTGCAACTCGCGCCCGGCGATGCGCACGTCCGCGCGGCGCTGGGCAATCTGCTCTGCCGCGTGATCCAGCACCAGGCGCCCGAAGCTGTAGTCCTGCCCGATGAGGTAGATGCTTTTCACTGCTGCATCAGCAGCCAGCACGTCCATGAGCGCGGCCAGCCGCATGTCGATGTGCGCGTCAAAGCGAAAGTGCCAGAAGCTGCAGTGCTCGTTGGTGAGCGCCGGGTCGTTGGCGGCGTAGTTCAGGAAGATGGCCGCCTGCTGCGGCTGGCGGCTGTTGTGGCGCTCGATGGCTTGCACCAGCGCCGAGGCAATGGCCGACGAGTTGCCCTGCATGACGATGCGCGCGCCGCCGTCGATGGCTGCGCGCAGCAGCGCCAGTGCCTGCCCGGCGTCGCCCGCGCTGTCATAGCGCACCACTTCCAGCGGACGCGCGCCGCCAGAAAACGGCACGCCACCGCGCGCATTCACGCGCTCAGCGGCCATGAGCACATTGCGCCACACCGCTTCGCCCGTGTTGGCAAAGGTGCCGCTGAACGCTTCAATGAGCGCCAGGCGGATGGGCCGTGCTGCTGCCGGCTGCTGCGCCCATGCGGGCACCACCGCGCCCAGCGCCCATGCTGGAAGCGCGGCCAGAACGGTGCGACGACGGCAAGGGTGAACGGTCATAGGGCTGACTGAAGCAATCGTTTGCACAAAAGGACGCGAAGATACACGAGCGGCAAGGCACGTGCCGATGCCAGCGTCCCATGCAAATGGCGTGCCAGCCGCAAAGCGCCGCTGCCCGGGAATTGATTGGGCATTTCCTACCAGCAGCGGCACGCCTGCCCTGCCCTATCAGCTTGGTATATGGCGAATGCCCGCAAGATACGCGGGCAACAATGTGAGTGTGTGCGGAGTATATAGTCAAAGAGGCTGTACTTCTTGGGAAACATTATCATTTGCGACTTTTGACTGGTGGCGCGCTCTGGACGCGCCGCTGCTTTTTTTACTGGATTCAAAGCTATGGATACGTTTCCACTTACTGAGTTGCCCAAGGGGCAGGTGGCGTGCATTGACGCCATGGTTTTTCCAGCGGCATGGGCATTGCAATGGTCTCCAACGGCATTTTTGGGCATGGACCGTATGCGGTGCTGCTGGGCAGCACCGCACAGTTTGCGCTGCGCCGGCCAGAGGCTTTGAAAATCCGCTGCCGCGCGCCGCAATAATGCAGCGGTGCAGTCATTTCTTTTTTCTTGTTTTCCGGAAATTTCGATATATGTCTGCAACGGCCTGTTTCGCCCTGCTGGGGGCGCCAAATTGCGGCAAGACGGTTTTGTTTAATGGGCTGACGGGCGCGAATGCGCGCGTGGCCAATTACCCGGGCGTGACGGTGGAGCATCGCCAAGGCGCTATCGTTGATGACCCTTCCATCCTCATCGTGGATTTGCCGGGTGCCTACAGCCTGCGCACCGCCAGCCCGGATGAGGCAGTGGCACGCGACGCGGCGCTGGGGCGCCTGGGGCGGCGGCCTGACGCCATCATCGCCGTCGCTGACGCCACCAACCTGCGCATGACGCTGCGCATGGTGCTGGAGATCAAAACACTGGGGCTGCCGATGGTGGTGGCGCTGAACCTGAGCGACGTGGCCCGTGCGCGCGGGCTGCAGATTGACGCCGCACGCCTCTCGCAATTGCTTGGTATGCCGGTGCTGGAGACCGTGGCCATCGACCGCGCCAGCGTTGCCAGGCTGCGCGAGGCAGTGCGCCACCTGCCGCGCGCAGAAAAGCAGCCGCTTGACGCTGATGCCCTGGAGCAGCGCCTCGCTGCACTGGACAGCAGCGCGCTGTATGCCGAGGTGGACGCGCTGCTGGCGCAGGCGGTGCGGCACGGTATGGAGCTGCCTGCCTGGCACCGGCGGCTGGACGCGCTCACGCTGCATCCGGTGTGGGGCAGCGTGCTGCTGTTTGTGGTGTTGGCGCTGATGTTCCAGTCCGTCTACACATGGGCACAGCCGCTGATGGAGCTGATTGAGGGCGGCTTTGAGTGGCTGGGCGGCTGGGTGGGAAGCGCCATGCCAGAGGGCCTGCTGCGCAGCCTCATCATCGAGGGGCTGATTGCTGGCGTGGGCAGCGTGCTGGTCTTTTTGCCGCAAATTGCCATCCTGTTTGCCTTCATCTTGCTGCTGGAAGACTCCGGCTATCTGCCGCGCGCTGCGCTGCTGCTCGATCGCCTGCTCGCGCACCTTGGGCTTTCGGGACGCGCCTTTATCCCGCTGCTCTCGGGCTTTGCCTGTGCGGTGCCCGCCATCATGGCGTCGCGCACGATTCAAGACCCGCGCGAGCGCCTCGTCACCATCGCCATCACCCCCATGCTCACCTGCTCGGCGCGGCTGCCCATTTATGCGCTGGTCATTGCCGCTGTGGTGCCGCAGCGCAGCGTGCTGGGCTTGCTTAGCCTGCAAGGGCTGGTGCTGCTGGGGCTGTATGCGGCGGGTATCGCATTTGCGGCGCTTGCCGCCTGGCTGCTGAAACTGTCTGCACGCCGCAAGAGCCACATCCAGCAATTTCCGCTGCTCATGGAACTGCCCACCTGGCGCTGGCCCAACTGGTGGCATCTGGCGCGCAGCCTCTGGGAGCGGGTGGGCGCCTTTTTGAAACGCGCCGGCACCATCATCTTTGCCATGAGCGTGGTGCTGTGGGCGCTGATGAGCTTTCCCGCCGCACCCGAAGGCGCAGCGGGCGCGGCGATTGAATACAGCTTCGGCGGGCGGCTGGGGCACCTGATGCAGCCGCTGTTTGCGCCGCTGGGCTTTGGCTGGGAAATCTGCATCGCGCTCATCCCGGGGCTGGCGGCGCGCGAGATGGCAGTCTCCGGTCTGGGCACCGTGTATGCCATGAGCGCCGAGGGCGACGAGGCGCTGCAGTCCGCCCTCATCCCCGTGCTGCAGGACAAATGGGGGCTGGCCGTCGCCCTGTCGTTTCTTGCCTGGTACATCCTCGCGCCCATGTGCATCGCCACCATTGCCACCATCCGCCGCGAGGTCAACTCGCGTCGCACCACCGCAGCCATCACCGCCGCGCTGTTTGTGGCCTCGTATGCGTTGACCTTTCTCGTGTATCGCATCGCGCTGGCGTGCGGGCTGTAAGAGGAGGCGGCGCCATGCATCAGGAAACCGTGCAACTCATCATCACCGCCGCCATCGTCGCGGTGTGCGCCGTCTACGTGCTGCGCAAACTCTTTTTCAAGAAAACGCACGAAGCGGGCAAGCCACCGCACTGCGCCGGAGACTGCGGGCGCTGCGGCGGCTGCCATTGAGCAACAAAACTGCCCGGCGGCAGCACCCAAGGCACCGGGCGGCAGGGATACGGCGATGTGGATGCGACACACTCACAGGCGCACACACACCATCGATACCAGAGATAGACACATATGGACCTGATTTCCCTGCTCATCCTCGTGGCCACTGGCCTGGTCGTCGGGCTGGTGGCGCGCACCCTGCTGCCGGGCACAGCTGATATGGGCGTCGCCATGACGACGGTGCTGGGCATCGCCGGCGCCGCATTGGCGCAATATGGCGGCGCCAAACTTGGCTACTACCCAAGCGGCGGCGTGATGAGTTTCGTCGCCTCGGTGATTGGCGCCGCAGTGCTGCTGCTCATCATCAGCGTGCTGCGGCGCTGACTCACCCTGCCCCAGCGCCACCTGGAGCGACCAAATACTCGTCGCATATACAATGCACTACCCGCACCATCTGCGTGCAAAACACCATATACCCATTTCAAACAACGAAACAGGCGCCTCGTAAGGGCGCCTTTTTTTGGTCTGCGCACTCAAGAGCGATACCGATTGCTCCAGGTATACCGTGATTGCCCGCAAATGGTGCAGGCAATACGATGGAATAGTGCAGAGTATTTAGTGCAGAGCGCGATAAATTTCTTCGGCGCGGGTGCGGGAGATGCCCTCCACGCTACACAACTCCTCAATGCTGGCGTTTTCCACGCCACGCACACCGCCAAAACGCTGCAGCAGCGCGGCGCGGCGTTTGGCACCAATACCGGCAATATCTTCCAGGCGGCTGCCGCCGGTGCGCACTTTGGCGCGGCGCGCACGCATTCCGGTAATGGCGAAACGGTGCGCTTCGTCGCGAATGTGCGCGATGAGCATCAGCGCCGCTGAATCTTTACCCAGCCAGATTTTTTCGCGCCCGTCAGCAAATACCAGCTCTTCCAGCCCGACTTTGCGCCCTTCACCTTTTTCCACGCCCACCAACAGCGATATATCCAGCCCCAGATTTTCAAACACTTCGCGCGCACTGCTGATTTGCCCGCGTCCACCGTCAATCAGCACCACATCAGGCATACGCGCGGCTTGCGTAGCGGCGGTGCCACCCTGCTCGTGCAGCGCGTCGGCAATTTTTGAATAACGGCGTGCAAGAACTTGGCGCATCGCGGCGTAATCGTCGCCGCCGGTAACGCCCTCAATGTTGTAGCGGCGGTATTGGCTGCTTTGCATCTGGTGCGCTTCAAACACCACGCAACTCGCCTGTGTGGCTTCGCCTGCCGTGTGGCTAATATCAAAGCATTCAATACGCAGCGCTTCCAGATTATCCAGCGGCAATTCCAGCGCCTGCGCCAGCGCCGTGGTGCGCGCGTGTTGTGCGCCTTCTTGCGAAAGCAGCCGCGCGAGTTGCAGCGCGGCATTTTGTTGTGCCATTTCCAGCCATATGCGGCGCTGCCCGCGCGGGGTGTGGCTGGCATGGATGCGGCGGCCTTCTTTATCACTGAGCGCTTGCAGCAGCGAGGCGGAAACGCGCTCGCTGCAAACAAGCTGTGCGGGCGCGGGGGCATTGAGATAATGCTGGGCAATAAAGGCATCCAGCACTTGTGCCTCAACACTTGTCAATTCAGCATCTGCACGCGCCGCAGCCAGCGTGCTGGCCTCTTGCACCTGGCTGGGAAAAAAGGCGCGGTCGCCCAGGTGGCGCCCACCACGCACCATCGCCAGATTCACGCAGGCGCGCCCACCCTCTACTTTGACAGCAAGAATATCAACATCGGCATCGCCGCCCACATCGACGGCCTGCTGGTGCAACACGCGCGACAGCGCACTGATTTTGTCGCGAATATCGGCGGCTTTTTCAAACTCCAGCGCATCCGCGTATTCCATCATGCGCTGCTGCATATCGCGCAGCACGCCGCTGGTGTGTCCGCGCAAAAAGCGGATGGCCTGCTGCACGTCGGCACTGTATTCTTCATGCGAAATCAGACGCACGCACGGCGCCGTGCAACGCTTGATTTGATGCAGCAGGCACGGGCGCGTGCGGTGGGCAAAAACGCTGTCTTCGCACGTGCGCAAGCGGAATGCTTTTTGCAGCAGTTGAATGGTGTCTTTCACCGCCCAGGCGCTGGGATAGGGGCCAAAATAGCGGTGCGTTTTATCCACTGCGCCGCGATAATACGCCATGCGCGGGTACGCAGCAGGGCGTGGCGAAACAGCAGCAGCGGTATCTTCTTCACCACCAGCGCCCGTCAATTTCAAGTAGGGATAGCTTTTATCGTCACGAAACAGGATGTTGTATTTTGGCGCCAGCTGCTTGATCAAATTGTTTTCCAGAATCAAGGCTTCCGCCTCGGTACGCACCACGGTGGTTTCCAGCCGCGCGATGCGCGCGACCATATGCCCAATGCGTGTGCCGGTGTGGTTGGTGTGAAAATAGCTGGAGACGCGCCGCTTGAGATTAATCGCTTTGCCAACATACAGCACTTGCCCGGCGGCGTCAAAATAACGGTAGACACCGGGCAGAGCGGGCAGCGCCGCCACTTGCGCCAGCAACTCTGGCGGGTGCGCGGAGTGTTTTTTCCTGGTGTTTCTTGCGGATTTACCGACGGTATTTTCCTGGGCGGGAGAAGTGGTTTTTTCAGTTTCGGCATTCATAGTGGCGGCGCAGTGTACGCAGCCGCCGCGAGAAGCGCCCTTAGCTGCGGTGGCTGCGCTGCGGCTGGTAGGCGGCAAGGCGCTCCATGTCCAGAATGCGAATGGTGCGGCGCTGCACTTCGATGAGACCAGCGCTTTCCAATTCGCTGAGCACGCGCGAGAAGTACTCGGGCGTCAGCGACAGGCGCGAGGCAATGGCCGCTTTGCTCACGGGCAGCACGACTTCCACCGGCTCGTCTGCCTGAGCGCCGCTGGCAGC